>NZ_JAEIMH010000062.1:12468-58820 GCF_016464295.1 Streptomyces sp. N35
GGCCGCGGGCCGCGCCCCGCCCGCGTCGTGCCCCCTCCCGGCGGTGGTCAGCCCTTGCCCACGCGGCGGTACTCGACGCGGTCGACCAGGCGTTCCTCCTGGCCCGGCGGTGTGAAGTACATGTCGAGCGTGTGGCGGTTTGCCGACTCGATCCTGATCACGGTGCGCATCGGGATGGACCTGCCCTGGAACTCGGGGCCGAGGATGCCCGGGTCGGTGAACTCCCCGGGAATCGATATCTCGTGGGAGCCGCCGGTGTCGGGGGCGCCCCGGTAGGTCATCGCGGTCGGGGTGACGCTGTCGAACGTGGTCCACTCGAAGCGCTTGTCGATGTTCGAGTAGCCGAGGACGCCCGTGCGGAAGTACGGGCGGCCGGCCAGCGTGCCCTCGGTGCGCTCCTCCATGAAACGGCCGCCGGTCTTCTCGATCCAGCGGACCTTGACCCTGAAGTCGTGCGAGACGACGACCTCACCGTCCTTGCCGAGCAGCCAGTTGTACTTCGTGGCCTTCCAGGTCCCGACCAGCGGGTCGAGGCGCCGGTGCTGGGGGCCGGGAGCGAACGGATCGTCGGTGGTGGGGGTGGCGCTCGGTGCGGCGGAGGTTCCAGAGGCGGCGGAGGCGCCCGGTGCGGCGGAGGCGCCGAGCGTGCCGGTCAGGCCGAGCGTCACGGCCAGGGCGGCCGCGACCAGGGCGGCCCGCCTCCCTCTGCTGGTGCTCCTGCCGCCCTCTGCCCGTGCGCGCCGGTCGTCACCGCTCACGCCGAGGCGCCCGCTCACGCCGAGGCGCCCGCTCACGCCGAGGCGCCCGCTCACGCTGAGGCGCCCGCTCATGCCGAGGCGCCCGCTCATGCCGAGGCTCCCGGCAAGGTGGCCGCGAAGTGCGCGGCGGTCGCGTCCGCGCAGAGGGTGACCTGCGGCTCCTGGTCGTAGAAGTCGAACTGGGTGCCCTCGGTCCAGCGGATCTCCTTCGGCCCGGCGAGCCCCGCGTGGAAACCGCGCGCCCCGTCCGGGATCGCCGCGTCCTCGCTGTGCACAACGAGAGTCGGCTGAGTGATGCGCGGCGCGTACGAGAGCGAGTCGAGAGTCAGCCAGCCCTTCCAGGCCATCACGGCGAAACGGTTCGGCCAGGCGGGGATCCCGCCGCGCTCCGGGTTGAGATAGAAGTCGATCTCGTACGGCATCGGAGCCCGCGGATCGTCAGGGCTGACGACGGGGACGTAGTCGACCTCGCCGGTCGCCTCGTACTTCTCGCGGGCCGCCTCGCCCGCCGCGATCTTCGCGGCGACCTCGTCGGCGCCGCCGTACGCCACCTCGCAGATCTTCGCGTCGTGCAGCCAAGGGGCCACCAGGGCAAGGGACTTCACGCGCGGGTCGTCCGCGGCGTTCGCCGACATGTACATCGCGGCGGCGCAGATGCCGAGCGCCCCGATGCGCTCCGCGTCCACCGCCTCGTGCCCGGCCAGGAACGTCACGGCGTGGTGGATGTCGGCGGCCTTCAGGGCCGGCGACTCGAAGTCGCGCGGGCTGCCCTCGGACTCGCCGTATCCGGTGAAGTCGAAGGAGAGCGCGGCGTATCCGCGGGCGGCGAGCCGCTCCGCGTAACGGTCGGCCATCAGCTCCTTCACGCTGGTCCAGGTCCCGGCGACCACCACGGCGGGCAGGGGCGCGGCGGTGTCCGTGGGCCGCTCGGGCAGGAAGAGGTTGCCCGTGAGCCGCACTTCGCCCGCCGTGAAGGTCACTTTCTCTCGGTACGTCATCATTTTCCTTCTCGGATATCGATACGGACTGAAGTCCCTGCCGCGCTCTTGGTGATGATGTCCGCGGACATGGCCACGGGGGGCGGGTGCCGGCATGGCTGTTCATGCACTGCGGGAACTCGCAAGGGGGACAGATGTGTCGGGAACGGGATGATCACCAAGGAGTCGACGGGCCGGACGCCGAACCGGTGGAACTCTGCGACCTGGGCCGACGCCGCTATCGCGAGGCCATCACGCTCGGCTCGACCGCGGGGGAGGTGCCCGACTGCCTCCTGGGGCTGGGGCTGCTGCGGCCGCGCCCAGGGGAGCCGGGGGTGTTCGCGCCGGTGCCGCCCGACGTCGCGGCCAGGGAACTGGCCCGTCCGGTCGAGCGGGCGGTCCGCGACGGGCAGCAGCGGCTGCTCTCGATCGAGGACGCCTTCGCGTGGGCGGAGGAGCTGTACCGGGACGAGCAGCAGCGGGCGGTGGCTCCGGTGCGGCTGTTGCAGGGCAATGACGTGATCAACGCGGCGCTGCAGAAGATGGGCGCGGCCTGCGAGGGAGAGGCGCTGGCCGCTCAGCCGGGCGGAGCCCGCCGTCCGGGCACGCTCGCGCGATCGCTGGACAGGGCGATCGCCCGTCTTGAGGCCGGCGGCACGAATCGCGTTCTCTACCAGCACTCGGTCCGCTCACACGGCCCGACGCTCGCCTACATGGAGAAGGTCTCCGCTGCGGGCGGCGAATTCCGCACCCTCGACGAGATGTTCGACCGCTGCCTCATCTACGACCGCACCACCGCCGTCATCCCCGACCGCCGCTACGACGAGTACGACAACGCCCTGGTCGTCGACCACCCCGGCATCGTCGGCTTCCTGGTCAGCGTCTTCGAGAACGCCTGGAGCCGGGCCGAGCCCGTGGACTTCGGCTCTCCGCACGGCAGGCCGGTCCAGCTGGCGGACGAACGCCGGCGGGCCGTTCTGCGGCTGATGGTCCAGGGCCACACGGACGCGGGTATCGCCGCGCGCCTCGGCATCAGCAGCCGTACGGTGTCCCATCACATCAAGCGGGCCTCGGAGCAGTTCGGCAGCGCCAGCCGGGCCGAACTCGGTTATCTCCTCGGCGAGTCCGGCGCGCTGAGAGGGGAAGGCTGAGCCTCATACGGTGATCCGCCGAGGCGCCACGCCGCCCCCCTTGTCTGATGCATCGTCAGGTACCACGATGTCCCCGTACCTGGACGTGACGGTTCGTCAGATAAGGGGAGCCCGGCATGACGTACGAGCAGGGGCGGCTGGTGTACGGGATGCAGCTGCCCATCCAGTCGCAGAGCACCATCTTCGCCGAGGCCTGGGAGCCGGACGCGCGCGTCGAGGATCTCGTCGAGATCGCGCGCACCGCCGACCGCTCCGGGTTCGCCTACATCGCCAACTGCGACCATGTCGCCATCCCGCGCCGCCTCGCCGACGCGATGGGCACCACCTGGTACGACCCGGTCGCGACCCTCTCCTTCCTGGCCGGTGTGACCGAGCGCGTGCAGCTGCTCACCCATGTCGGCGTCGTCGGCCTGCGCCATCCGCTCGTCACGGCCAAGGCGTACGCGACCCTCGACCACCTCTCCGGCGGCCGCCTGGTCCTCGGGGTCGGTGCGGGCCACGTGGAGGAGGAATTCGACGCGATCGGCGTGGACTTCGCCGGACGCGGCCGCGTGCTGGACGAGACCGTCGACGCCCTGAAGGCCGCGCTCGGCCAGGAGGAGTTCCCCGAACACCACGGTGAGCGCTACCAGTTCAGCGGACTGGGGCAGCGCCCCCGCCCGGCGCAGGAGCGGGTGCCGATCTGGGTGGGCGGATCCTCACCGGCGGCGGTGCGCAGGGCCGCGACCAAGGGTGACGGCTGGCTGCCGCAGGGCGATCCGCGGGCCAAACTCCCGGCCCAGATCGCCAAGTTGAAGCAGCTGCGCGAGGCGGCCGGAGTCGAGGAGCCGATCGTCATCGGCACCATCGCCGAGCCGATGTACGTCGGCGAGCCCGACTGGGACACCGGAAAGTGGACGCTCACCGGCAAGGCGGAGGCGCTCGCCGAGTCGCTGCGGGAGTTCAAGACGATGGGCGTCCAGCAGATCCAGGTCCGCTTCCGCAACCGCAGCCGCACCGAACTCACGGACCAGATGACCGCGTTCGGCACCGAGGTCGCCCCACTCCTGAACGACTGACTCCCCCCTCACCCACCCCCGGACAGTCCCCGCCCTCCCGGGGGCCGAAGCCCTTCTCAGGCTATCGCCCCCCACTGACAACCCCCTCCCTCCCTCGCATTCCCTCCGATAGAGGGACCGATCGTCTCGCCGAAATCGGGCAAACGGGACGGCTCGCTGAACAATCGGTCCCCCTATCGCTCCAAACCGATCAAGGAGAGTCTCATGGGCAAGCTCGATGGACGTGTCGTACTCATCAGTGGGGCCGCGCGCGGTCAAGGTGAGCAGGAGGCTCGGCTGTTTGCGGCCGAGGGTGCCCGGGTCGTGCTCGCGGATGTGCTCGACGAGCAGGGCGAGGCGGTCGCCAAGGAGATCGGTGACAGCGCGATATACGTGCATCTCGACGTGAGCCAGGAGGGCCAGTGGCAGGCCGCCGTCGCGGCCGCCAAGGGGGCCTTCGGGAAGATCGACGGGCTGATCAACAACGCGGGGATCCTGCGCTTCAACGCCCTCGTCGACACCCCGCTCGAGGAGTTCATGACGGTCGTCCAGGTCAACCAGGTGGGCGCCTTCCTCGGGATCAAGACCGTCGCGCCCGTGATCGGTGAGGCCGGCGGCGGCACGATCGTGAACACCGCGTCCTACACGGGGCTGACCGGCATGGGTGCCGTCGGCACGTACGCCGCGACGAAGCACGCCATCGTGGGGCTCACCCGGGTCGCCGCCCTGGAGCTGGCGGGCATGAAGATCCGCGTCAACGCGGTCTGCCCGGGTTCGATCGACACCCCCATGGCCAACCCGTCCCAGCTCGACCCCGACGTCGACGCCGAGGAGATGAGCGCCGCCCTCGACGAGCTGTACGGGAAGCTCGTGCCGATGGGGCGGATCGGGAAGGCCAAGGAGGTGGCGGATCTGGCGCTGTTCCTGAGCGGGCCCGACTCCTCGTACATCACCGGGCAGCCGTTCGTGATCGACGGGGGCTGGCTCGCGGGTGTGAGCGTGATCTGAGACCGGGGAGGGGCCGGCCCGGCAGTGCGAACGTTCCTGACGGGCCGTCAGTATTGACGGCCCCGTCAGGTGGTGGAACAGTTCGAAGCGTCCGATCTGACGATGCGTCAGAAAGCGGATCGCGTCGGCGAGCGCGACACGTCGGAGAACGTGGCGCGCCAGGGAACGTGGCGCGTCAGGGAACGTGGCGCGCCAGGGAACGTGGCGCGTCAGAGAGCGCGACACGTCAGAGAACGATGAGGGCCGACCGACACAGGACAGACCGACGAAGGACGGTGAACCTCCGTGGAATTCGGGATATTCGTACAGGGCTACGTGCCCGACACCCGACGAGCCGTCGACCCGCAGGCCGAACACCACGCCCTGATGGACGAGACCGAGTACGTCATCCAGGCGGACAAGTCCGGCTTCAAGTACGCCTGGGCCTCGGAGCACCACTTCCTCGAGCAGTACTCGCACCTCTCCGCCAACGAGGTCTTCCTCGGCTATCTCGCCCACGCCACCGAGCGCATCCACCTCGGCTCCGGCATCTTCAACCCCCTTGCCGCGGTCAACCACCCGGTGAAGGTCGCCGAGAAGGTGGCCATGCTCGACCATCTCTCCCGGGGGCGCTTCGAGTTCGGCACCGGACGCGGCGCCGGCAGCCACGAGATCCTCGGCTTCCTGCCCGGCATCGACGACATGAACGCCACCAAGGAGATGTGGGAGGAGACCATCGCGGAGTTCCCCAAGATGTTCCTCCAGGAGGAGTACGAGGGGTTCCAGGGCAAGCACTGGTCGCTGCCGCCGCGCAAGGTCTTCCCCAAGCCGTACGGGAAGTCGCATCCGGCCATGTGGTACGCGGCCGGCTCGCCCACCTCGTACGCGATGGCGGCGAAGAAGGGGCTCGGGGTCCTCGGCTTCAGCGTGCAGCGCGTGCAGGACATGGAGTGGGTCCTCGAGCAGTACAAGGGCGCCATCACCGAGGCCGAACCGGTCGGTGACTTCGTCAACGACAACGTGATGGTGACGACCACGGCCATCTGCGCCGAGACGCACGAGAAGGCGGTCCAGATCGCCATCAACGGCGGACTCAACCGGCTGCAGTCGCTCGTCTTCTACTACCACGACACCTTCCCCAAGCCCGAAGGGCTGCCCGTCTGGCCGGAGATGCTGCCCGAGTTCAACGAGGAGATCGTCGAACTCCTCATCCAGGAAGAGCTGTTGGTCTGCGGCGATCCGGACGAGGTGCTCCGGCAGTGCAAGCGCTGGGAGCAGGCCGGGGCCGATCAGCTCAGCTTCGGCATTCCGGTCGGGGTGCCCAAGGAGGACGTGCTCACCACGCTGAAGCTCGTCGGCGAGCACGTCATCCCGAAGATCGACACCGATCCGGTGCACCGGACCACAAGGTTCCGGCAGGCGGCCTGACACCTGCCACAAGGTTCCGGCAGGTGGCCTGATACCTGCCACAAGGTTCCGGCAGGCGGCCTGACACCTGCCGGCCGAGCGGGGTGGTGTGTCTTCCCGGACCGCACCGTCCCGTACGAACCCGGCCGGGTTCCCGCACGGTGGCGGCCACACCGGGCGGGGCCCGGCCGGGACACAGTCACGATCTCTCGCAGCTGGACCCCACGTACGTACGGAACGAACGCACCGCACCCGAAGGGAACCGTCATGCTCGACCACCTGATCAAGGGCGCGACCGTAGTCGACGGCACCGGCGCCCCCGCACGCGCACTGGACGTGGGGATCCGGGACGGCCGGATCGCCGTGCTCGCCGAGCCCGGGACGATCACCGAAGAGGCGCGGACCGTCGAGGACGCCACCGGCAAGATCCTCTCGCCCGGTTTCGTCGACCCGCACACCCACTACGACGCGCAGCTCTTCTGGGACCCCTACGCGACCCCGTCCCTCAACCATGGCGTCACCACCGTCGCCGGCGGCAACTGCGGCTTCACGCTCGCGCCGCTCAACCCCGCGCGCCCCGACGACGCGGACTACACACGCCGGATGATGTCCAAGGTCGAGGGCATGTCCCTGGTCGCGCTCGAAGAGGGCGCGCCCTGGAACTGGTCCGGCTTCGGCGACTACTTGAACGCGCTCGACGGCCGCATAGCGGTCAACGCCGGTTTCATGGTGGGGCATTGCGCGATACGCCGGTACGTGATGGGCGAGGACGCGGTCGGCGGACAGCCTACCGAGGAGCAGATGCAGCAGATGCTGGACCTGCTGCACACCGCGATGGACGAGGGCGCGTGGGGTCTGTCCACCACACAGTCCTCCACGCACTCCGACGGCAACGGGAAGCCGGTCGCCTCGCGGCACGCGAAGCGGGAGGAGCTGATCGCGCTGTCGCGGGCCGTCGGTGAGCACGAGGGCACCCAGCTCGAGGCGATCGTCGCGGGCTGTCTCGACCAGTTCAGCGATGAAGAGATCGATCTGTTCGTGGACATGACGGCGGCCGCGGGCCGGCCGCTCAACTGGAACGTCCTGACCATCGACGCCTCCGTCCCCGAGCGCGTCCCGCGCCAGCTGGTGCCCTCCGAGCGCGCCCGCAAGGCCGGCGGCCGGATCGTGGCGCTCACCATGCCGATCCTCGCGCCCATGAACATGTCGCTCGGCACCTTCTGCGCCCTCAACCTCATCCCCGGCTGGGGCGAGGTCCTCGCGCTGCCGGTCCCCGAGCGCATCGAGAAGCTGCGCGATCCCGGCGTACGGGCCGAGATGCTGAAGCGCGCCGACTCCAAGGAGGCGGGCGTCTTCCGGCGGCTCGCCAACTTCGGCCGGTACGTCATCGGCGACACGTACTCCAAGGAGAACGAGGGCCTCACCGGCCGCATCGTCAACGACATCGCCGCCGAACGCGGCCAGGACGCCTTCCAGTGCCTGGTCGAGATCTGCGCCAACGACGAGATGCGTACGGTCCTTTGGCCCATGCCCACCGACAACGACCCGGACTCCTGGGAGCTGCGCAAGCAGGCCTGGGAGCACGAGGACATCATGCTCGGCGGCTCGGACGCCGGCGCCCATCTGGACCGTATGTGCGGAGCCCCGTACACCACCCGCTTCCTCGGTGACTGTCTGCGCGGCCGCAAGCTGACCAGCCTGGAGAAGGCGGTCAAGATGCTCACCGACGACCCGGCGCAGCTGTTCGGTCTGATCGACCGCGGCCGGATCCAGGAGGGCTACTTCGCCGATCTGGTCCTGTTCGACCCCGAGAAGATCGACGCCGGCAAGGCCACGCTCGTGCACGACCTGCCCGGCGACAGCCCCCGTCTCGACTCCAAGGCCCTCGGCATCAACGCCGTCTGGGTCAACGGTGTCGAGGCCATCCGTGAGGACGTGGTGACCGGGGCCGTTCCCGGCAAGGTGCTGCGTTCCGGCCAGGACACGAGGACGGTGTCGACCAAGTGAGCGATGCGCAGCGCCTGTTCATAGGCGGCGAGTGGGTGGAGCCCGAGGGCGGCCACTACGAAGTGATCAACCCGGCGACCGAGGAGGTCGTCGGGCTTGCCCCTGAGGCGTCACGCTCGCAGGTGTACGAGGCGGCTGCGAAGGCACGTGAGGCCTTCGAGACGTGGTCGCGTACGTCGCCCGAGGAGCGGGCGGCCGTACTGCAGAAGGCCGCGGACCATATCCAGGCGCATGCGGGGGAGTACGCCGACCTCGCCCGTGCCGAGACCGGTGCCACGACAGGGACCGCGCGCGGGATGCAGGTCGCCGTCGGTACGGCGCGCTTCAAGCGGTACGCGAAGGGGGCGCTCGAGCCGACCGAGCACGCCCTGCCGCCGCAGATCAACGAAGCCGGGCCGATGGGCAAGGCGGGCGCGTTCGGTGCGCTCGAAGTGCGCCAGCCCGTCGGCGTCGTCACCTGCATCACCTCGTACAACAATCCCTGGGCGAACCCCGCGGGCAAGGTGGCGCCGGCGCTCGCGATGGGCAACACGGTCGTCGTGAAGCCCGCCCCGCAGGACCCGCTGTCCGTCTACAGGATGGCCGAGGCCCTGGAGGCGGCGGGGGCGCCGGCCGGTGTCGTGAACGTGGTCTCCGGTACGTCCGTCGAGGTCGGCCAGGCGGCCGTCGACTCCCCGGACGTCGACATGGTCAGCTTCACCGGATCCACGGGAGTCGGCCAGGCGATCGGCGAGGTCTGCGGCCGCACCATGAAGCGCCAGCTCATGGAGCTCGGCGGCAAGGGCGCCGCGATCGTCTTCGAGGACGCGGACCTGGACGCGGCGATGATGGGCATCGGCACCACGTACGCCTTCTACAGCGGGCAGATCTGCACGGCCCCGACGCGTGTGCTCGCCCATCGCTCGATCTACGAGCAGCTCCTCGAGAAGCTCACGCAGTACATCGGCTTCATGAAGGTGGGCGACCCGGCCGTGCAGGGCACGGTCGTCGGACCGGTGATCTCCGCCGCGCACCGCGACCGTGTGGAGTCCTTCATCGAGCTGGGCAAGAAGGAGGGCGCCCGGGTCGTGGCGGGCGGCGAGCGGCCGGCGATGGACCGCGGCTTCTACGTGGCCCCGACGCTCTTCGCGGACTGCACCAACGACATGCGGATCGTCCGCGAGGAGATCTTCGGACCTGTCGTCGTGGTCGTCCCCTTCGACGACGAGGAGGAGGCGGTCCGGCTCGCGAACGACAGCGACTACGGACTCCTTTCGTACGTGTGGTCCGGCGACGTGGCCCGCGCCTTCCGCGTCGGCCGCCGGCTCAGGTCCGGTGGCGTCGGCATCAACACCATCGGCCGCAACATGGAGGCGCCCTTCGGCGGCTTCAAGCAGTCCGGCGTGGGCCGGGACTGCGGGTCGTACGCGCTGGCGGCGTACAGCGAGCTGCAGTCGGTGGTGTGGACGACGTAGCCGCACGTCGGCCCAAGCTCGCACGACGGCCTGGGAACTGGCGGCACAGGAAAATCTGAACCCGTACAAGGAAAATTCTGAACCCGTACAAACCGGGCAGCCCTGCGGTTTCCGCACCCCGGAAACCCCCGGAATTCAGCCTTCCGCAAGCTCGTGAACTGCACTCCACGGGTCCGGGGGCATGGAAACCGCAGGGCTTAACGTCCTGGTCATGACCCAGGTGGATGCCCGGCCCCAGGCCGGAGACACGGCCGCCCCCTCGCAGGGCGGCGTACGAGGCAAGGGCCTCGGCGGTAACTCGGTCGGCCTGGTCGGCGGAGCCGTCATCGGCGTCTCGACCGTCGCGCCCGTCTACTGCCTGACGGCCACCCTCGGCCCGACCGTCGGCGAGGTCGGCGTGCAGATGCCCGCGATCTTCCTCGCCGGGTTCCTGCCGATGCTGCTCGTCGCGTTCGCCTACCGCGAGCTGAACCGGGCGGTCCCTGACTGCGGCACCTCCTTCACCTGGTCCGTGAAGGCCTTCGGGCCGCGCGTCGGCTGGATGTGCGGCTGGGGTCTGCTCATCGCCACCGTGGTGGTCCTGTCCAATCTGGCGGGTGTGGCCACGTCGTTCTTCTGGCTGCTCGCGGGCGAGGCGACCGGCAGCGCGGACGTGGCCGCACTGGACGACAACAAGGCCGTCCACATCCTCACCACGCTGGTCTTCATCGCCCTGGCCACGGCCATCAGCTACCGCGGCATGACCGCTACCAAGTGGCTCCAGTACACCCTCGTCGGGCTGCAGCTCGCCGTGATCGTGCTGTTCGCCGTGATGGCCGTCGCCAAGTCCGGTGAGATCGCGGGCTCCCTGGACTTCTCCTGGTCCTGGATGAACCCCTTCGCCGTCGACTCCTTCGCCGCCTTCACCGCGGGCCTGTCCCTGTCGATCTTCATCTACTGGGGCTGGGACGCCTGTCTGTCCATCAACGAGGAATCCACCGGCAGCGCCCGCACCCCGGGCCGCGCCGCGATGCTCGCCATGGTCGTGATCGTCGCCTCGTATCTGCTCGTCGCCATCGCGACCCAGATGTACGCGGGCGTCGGCGACAAGGGCACGGGCCTCGGCAACCCGGACACCGCGGACAACGTCTTCGCCACCCTCGCCGAGCCGATCATGGGCTCGGGCCTGGGCATCCTGCTCTTCGTCGCCGTCCTCGCGTCGGCGGCCGCGAGCCTGCAGACGACGTTCATCCCCGTCGCCCGCACGGTCCTCGCGATGTCGACGTACGAGGCACTGCCCGCCGCGTTCGCGAAGGTCCACCCGCGCTTCCAGACCCCGGGCCGGGCCACGGTCGCGGCCGGCGCCGCCACCGGTGTCTTCTACAGCGTGATGACCGTGCTCAGCGAGAACGTCCTGGTCGACACCATCTACGCGCTCGGCCTCATGATCTGCTTCTACTACTCGATCACGGCCTTCGCCTGCGTCTGGTTCTTCCGCCGCGAGCTGCGCCGCTCGCCCCGCGACCTTCTGGTCAAGGGTGTCCTGCCGGGTCTCGGCGCCCTGATGCTGACCGCCGTGTTCGCCCAGACCCTCTACGACATGTGGGACCCGGCCTACGGCAGCGGCTCCTCGGTCCTCGGCGTCGGCTCGGTGTTCGTCATCGGCGTGGGCCTGCTGCTCCTGGGCCTGGTCATCATGCTGGTCACGTCCTGGCGCAGCCCGGCGTTCTTCCGCGGCGAGGTCCTGACGAAGGAGACGCCGGCGCTGGTCGTCGAGGACTGATCCGGGCTGGTCAGGGCTGGTCAGGACTGATCCGGGCTGATCGGGGCTGGCCGGGACTGATCAGGTTCCGGCCGCTGCGCCCTGGGCCGCAGCGGCCCGGAACGTGCGCCGGTAGGCCGCCGGAGTCGTCGCCAGGGACCGGTGGAAGTGCTGGCGGAGGCTGTCCGCGCTGCCGAGGCCGCTGCGGTCGGCGACCGTGTCCACGCCGAGATCGGTGGTCTCCAGGAGCTCGCGGGCCCGGGCCAGACGCTGCTGGTTGAGCCACTTCAGGGGCGTGACGCCCAGCTCCGTGGCGAAGTGGCGGCCGAACGTCCGGGTGCTCATGCCCGCCCGCGAGGCCAGTTCGCCGATGGTCAGGGGCTGGTGGAGGCGGGCGAGCGCCCAGTCGAGGACCGGGCCGAGGCCCTGGGCGGACGCCTGGGGAGCGGGGCGCGGTGGCGCGTACTGGGTCTGGTCGCCCTCGCGGTGCGGCGCGACCACCATCCGGCGGCTGACCTCCGCCGCCGCTGCCGTGCCGTAGTCGCCGCGCACGATGTGCAGACACAGATCGATGGCGGCGGCCGTGCCCGCGCTGGTGAGGACCGCGCCGTCGTCCACGTACAGGGAACGGTCGTCGACCTGGACGGCGGGATGGCGGCGGCGCAGCTCCTCGGCGTACATCCAGTGCGTGGCCGCCCGGCGCCCGTCGAGCAGACCGGCCGCGGCGAGCACGAACGCGCCCGAGCAGAGCGAGGCGATCCGCGCACCGCGCCCGTGTGCCGCGCGCAGGGCGTCGAGCAGGGCGGCCGGGGGCTCGTAGCCGTCCATCATGCAGGCCGGGACCACGATCAGATCCGCCTCGCGCAGCGCTTCGAGACCGTGCTCGGCCGCCAGGCTCAGGCCGCCCGGCGCGTGCTGGAGGCCGCCGGGTGCGGTGCTGCACAGCGTCAGCTCGTATCCCTCGCCGGCGAAGACGGCGCACGGCACCGCCAGCTCGAACAGGGAGGTCTCCTCGAGCAGTGTCACGACCACGCGCAAAGCCATGGCGTAAATCTAGAGGAGCCTGACGTTTTCGCCAATGGTGTGGGGAAGTCCCGGGCCCGACGGTGGATACATGGCTTGGACATCACGCACCTCACTCGACGGACCGGGGCAGCGCCTCGCGGTCGCGGGGATCTCCGCGATCGGGGTGACCTTCGGTTTCGCCCGGTACGGATACGGGCTCTTCCTGCCCGAACTGCGCGCCGAGTTCGGACTCTCCGTCTCCCTGCTCGGCCTGATCGGCAGCGCCACCTACGTCGGCTATCTGGCCGCGCTCCTGACGGTCGGCGCCCTCGTCGGCCGGTTCGGACCGCGCCCGCTCGTCGTCGTCGGCGGGCTCTGCGCCACCGTGGGCATGGGCTGTGTGGCGCTCGCCCGCGGGCCCGGGCTCCTGATCGCCGGCCTGGTCCTGGCGGGCACGAGCTCGGGCTGGGCCTGGGCGCCCTACTCGGACGCGGTCGACCGGATGGTGCCCGCAGGGCGGCGCGAGCACGTCATGGGCGCCATCTCCAGCGGCACTGCTTTCGCGGTCGTGCTCGCGGGCCCGCTGGCGCTGCTCGCCCACGGGACGGGCTGGCGGTACGCCTGGCTGGCCTTCGCGCTCGCCGCCCTGGCCTCGACCGTCCACAACGCCCGGGTGCTGCCCGGCGGTTCGGCCGTCCACAACGCCCGGGTGCTGCCCGGAGGTTCGGCCGCGCACGAGGCGGTGCGCGGCACCGGCCGTGTGACGTACCGGCGCAGCGCTCTGCCGCTGCTGCTCACCGCCGTCGTGTACGGCGTGGTCGGCGCCGTGTACTGGTCCTTCGCCGTCGAGCTGATCTCCGGATCCGCGGACACCGGCACGGCCACCGCCCCGCTGTTCTGGTCCCTGATGGGCGCGGCCGGGATGGCGGGCGCGCTGACGGGGCACGCCATCGCCCGCTTCGGGCTGCGCCGGGTGCACGCCGGGCTGTTCCTCGGGATCGCCGCCGCGGTCGCGCTGCTCGGCCTCGCGCCCGGCGCACTGCCCGCGGTCGCGCTGTCGGCCCTGCTGTACGGCCCCTGCTTCATGGCCGGATCCGGACTGCTCGCCGTATGGAGCTACCGCGTCTTCCCCGAGCGGCCCGCCGCCGGTTTCACCGTCACCGTGTTCTTCCTCGGACTCGGCACGATCGCCGGACCCGCGCTGCTCGGCGCCTTCGCCGAACTCCACGGTCTGCGCGCCGCGTTCCTGCTCACGGCGGCCCTCGCGCTGCTCGCCCCGGTGTGCGCGCCCCGTACCCGAGGCGTACTCGACCGTCGGCCGAACGTGCGCCGCTCCTCCCACCCGCCCGTGTGTCCCCGCCGGTCGCCGTCGCACCCTGGACCATCGTGACCTCCTACCGGGCCCCGATCACCCCGCCCGGTGTGACAGGAGGCGCACATGTCCACGACCCTGGTGAAGGCCGCGCCCAAGCCGCTCGACCGGCACCGGCCCGCCTGGACCTCCGCCGCCCATGCCGTCGGCTGGTACGCGGCGGCCCGGCTGACCGGACTGCTGGTGACGGTCGTGGCGGGGGGCGGCGCCCGCCGGCGGCCCCCGGCCGCGCTCGGTGCCTCCTGGGACTCCGTGCACTACCTGTCGATCGCGGCGCACGGATACCGCACCTGGTACGTGACCGGGAGCGGGCTCACGTACAGCGATCTCGCCTTCTTTCCGCTCTATCCCGCGCTGATCCGGGCGGGCTCGGCGGTGCTCCCGCTCTCGCCCGTCGACACCGCGCTGCTGATCTCCGCGGTCGCGGGGTGCGTGGCCGCATGGGGGATCCACTCCGTGGTCCGCATGGTCGCCGGGCCGCGGACGGCGACCGGCGTGGTGGTCCTCTGGGCGCTGCTGCCGCACGCGGTCGTCCTGACCACGGCCTACACCGAGGCGCTGTTCGTCGCGCTGTGCGCCTGGGCGCTGCACGCCCTGCTGCGTGAGCGGTATCCGCTCGCCGGCGGCCTCGCTGTCGCCGCGGGACTGACCCGGCCCAGCGGGCTCGCCGTCGTCGCCGCGGTGGTCGTCGCGGCCGTGCTCGCCCGCCGCGACCGCCGCGCCTGGGCGGGCGCGCTGATCGCGCCGCTCGGCTGGCTCGCGCATGTGGCCTGGGCGGGGGCCCGCACCGGGCGGCCGCTCGGCTATCTGGACATCCAGGCGAAATGGGGGTCGCACTTCGACTTCGGGTACGGCACGCTGCGCTTCGCCGCCCATCTGCTGCTGACCCGCGAAGAGCCGCTGTTCTACGGGGCGATGCTCGTGGTGGCGGCGGCCGTCGTGGCGTTCGTGCCGCTCGTACGGGGAGCGCTCAGGCAGCCGGGCAGCCTGCCGCTTGTGCTGGTCGTGTACACGGCGGTCCTGCTGGCCCTGGCCGTCGGACAGACGGGCAACTGGGGCTGCAAGGCCCGCATGCTGCTGCCCGCCTTCCCCTTGCTGCTGCCCGCGGCGGCCGCGCTGTGCCGCGCCCGGCGGACGGCCGCGTACGCCACGGTGACGGTGCTCGCCGTCGTGTCCGTGGCGTACGGGGCGTATCTCGTGGTGTTCGCCGGAAAGCCGCTCTGAGCGGCCGGTCCGGGCAACTGCTCCGAGCAGCCGCTCTGAGCGGCCGGTCCGGGCAACGGCTCCGAACAGCCGCCTGAGCGGCCGGTCCGCGGCTCGGGACGGGTTCCGGCGCCCGGGGAGTCCCGCTCCTAGCGCCCGAGGAAAATCGGATTGGTGAACGCGGCCAGCGGTCCCGGCAGTTGCGGCACCTGGGGCGCGCGGCGCACTTCGGCCCGTACGTACGAGGCGTACGAAGCCGTGGTCCGCCACTCGGCCGTCAGCGTGCCCGACTCGGGGACCGTCGCGCTCGTGAACAGCGTGCCCTGATCCGTCACGAAACGCAGGGTGCAGCCCGGAACGCCCTTCGCCTCCAGACGGACGGTGACCGGATCGTCGCGGTCCACGGCGAGACGTCCGCCGATGCCGGCGTGCTTGCCGCGGCCGCCCGCGGCGGAGAAGTCCAAGGACACCGCGGCCGATTCGACGATATAGCTGCGGCCCGCCTTGATGCCCGCCAGGATCGCCTCCCGGGTCAGATCGTCGGCGAGCACGACGGTCTGGGGGGTGCCGATACGGTCCGCCGGGGTGTGGGCGTCGCTGCTGCCCATCGCCGGGGTCCAGGTGCCGCGGTTCGCCTGCAGGGTGTTGTCCCAGGACTGCAGGGACACCTCGTCGTCGGGGGTGAACGGGCCGTTCCACACCTCCACCGCGTCCGCCTCGCCGAAGCCGAACTTCCAGTTGCAGCCGATGCACGTGGCGTGCGG
This sequence comes from Streptomyces sp. N35, assembly GCF_016464295.1. Taxonomy (NCBI): domain Bacteria; kingdom Bacillati; phylum Actinomycetota; class Actinomycetes; order Kitasatosporales; family Streptomycetaceae; genus Streptomyces; species Streptomyces sp. N35. Next base: position 28,332 of record NZ_JAEIMH010000062.1, read on the forward strand.
ATGGGCCGGGACGACCAGACCGCCCGCCCGCCGGACTTCGCGCGCGTAGTGGCCGAACCGGTTGTCACGGGCGCGGTAGCGCCAGTCCACGAACGTGCCCGGGTCCATGCCGAGCGCCACGATGTGGCCGTTGCGGGTGGTGATCTCCTCACCGGTGAGGATGAGGAGGTCGTCGCCGGCCTCCGGAGCCCAATGGGCGTGCGCAGCATGGGTGTTGTGCTCGGAGGAGTTGATGAAGTCGAGACCCGCCGCGCGGGCGGCGGCGGCGATCTCGGCGAGCGTGCGCTTCCCGTCGGAGTACCAGGAGTGCAGATGGCAGTCGCCCCGGTACCAGGCACGGCCCCGCCCCTTCGCGCGCCCGGGCGGATAGACGGGCATGGGGGTCGGCGCCTGCTCCCCGTACTTGAGCGTGATCGTCACCTCGTACGGGAGTCCCTGCGGCGCGACCGTGTACGGGCCAAGGGCGATGTTCCACGTGCCGGGGCGGATGCGCCCGGGGATGTAGCCGGGTGTCGCGTCGTCGGAACGGATGAAGAACTCGGTGCGCGCACCGCCCGACCAGCCGCGGAAACCGCGTCCGCCGAGCTCGGTGCCGCGCTCGTCGAAGATGCCGATGTCGAGTGCGTTGCCCGCGGTGCCCGCGGGGACGGGCAGCTTCTCGTAGGTGTACGCGACGTGGATCTCGCGCACCCCGCCCGGCACCTGGACGGGCAGATAGACGAAGTCGGGGGACCCGGTGGGCAGCGTGCCGCGCACCACCTTGGTCTCCTCGCCGGCCTTATCAGCCTTATCGGCTTTGTCGGAGGGGTCGCGCTCCTCGGCGCTCGCGAAGGTCACGGTGCCCAACGTAAGCGCGGTCGCGGTGCCCGTCACCAGCAACGCGCGTCTGCCCATGAGGTGTTCACCGCCGTGACCGGACGCGTGCTCCGTGCAGTTCCCTGTCTCGTGTGCCTCGCACATGCCCTGGCTCCTTGATGGTCGCAAGTGGTGCGTGGTGTGACCTTCGTAGCCAGGGGTGAACTCCAGGGCAAGGGGCGGGGGTTGTGGGATGGGCGAACGATGGCCGCAGGGGGTGCGGCCGGGGCGGGTTGTCAGTGGGCGCCGATAGCCTGAGAAGGGCTTCGGCCCCCGGGCGGGAGGGGACCGTCCGGCCGAGGTGACGTACCAAGCACCTTCCGCATATGGACTTGACCGCCCGCCGGAGATATCAAGCCCCATGCGCATTTCGGCGACCCTGTACATGACGGACGAGACGATCTCCCCGGTGCGGCTCGCACAGGAGTTGGAGCAGCGCGGGTTCGCGGGACTGTATCTGCCCGAGCACACGCATATCCCCGTCTCGCGGGAATCGCCCTACCCCGGCGGCGAGATGCCCCCCGAGTGCGCCCGGATGCTGAGCCCCTTCGTGGCGCTCGCCCAGGCCGCCGCCGTCACGTCCCGGCTCGGGCTCGGCACGAACATCACGCTCGTCGCCCAGCACGATCCGGTCGACCTCGCCAAGCAGATCGCCACCCTGGACCACCTGAGCGCGGGCCGCCTCACACTCGGCATCGGTTATGGCTGGAACCGTGAGGAGGCCGCGGACCACGGGGTCCACTGGCCGACGCGACGCGCTCTCGTACGGGACCGGATGGCGCTGATGCGGGCGCTGTGGTCCGGGGAACCGACCGCGTACGAGGGCGAGTTCGGGCGCGTACAGGCGAGCCAGGTGCATCCGAAGCCGCTGCGCGCACCCCGCGCCCGCAAGGACGGGCCGCCGCTCACCGGGCCCCGGACGCTGATCGGGGGTGCGCCCGGGCCCCGGCTCTACGGGGAGATCGCGGACTTCGCGGACGGCTGGATGCCGGTCGGGGGCAGCGGCCTCGGCGCGCGGCTGGGGGAGCTGCGTGGTGTCTGGGCGGAGGCGGGCCGGACGCCCGAGGACCTGTATGTGGCGGTGACGGCGGTCGTGCCCGAGGCCGGAAAGCTGGAGCACTACGCGGCGTTGGGCGTGGACGAGGTGATCCTGCAGTTGCCGGCGCGCGGGGAGGCCGAGGTCCTGAAGGTCCTCGACGAGTTCGGGCGGTACCTGTGAATCGGACGGTACTTGTGAATCGTGCGGTACGTGTGAATCGTGCGGTACGTGTGAATCGGACGGTACTTGTGAATCGCGCGGTACCTGTGAATCGGACGGTACCTGTGAAGGGGAGGGGTCTTTGTGATCAACGGCGCTCGACCCGTTGTCGGCGTACGCTCGTATGCTCGATCCATGACTGATCAGCAGCCGGCAGACGAGTCCGCAGGCCCCACGGCGAATGCGATGCGCCGCGCGCTCAGGCGTGCGCGCGACGGTGTGGCGCTCGACGTCACCGAGGCGGCCGTGCTGCTGCAGGCGCGCGGCGAGGATCTGGCCGATCTCACCGCCTCGGCGGCGCGCGTGCGGGACGCGGGGCTCGAGGCCGCGGGGCGGGCCGGGGTCATCACGTACTCGAAGAGCGTGTTCATCCCGCTCACCCGCCTGTGCCGGGACAAATGCCACTACTGCACCTTTGTGACCGTTCCGGGCAAGCTGCGCCGGGACGGGCACGGGATGTTCATGTCCCCGGACGAGGTCCTGGACGTCGCCCGGCGCGGGGCCGAACTGGGCTGCAAGGAAGCCCTGATCACCCTCGGCGACAAGCCGGAGGACCGCTGGCCCGAGGCGCGCGAGTGGCTCGACGCGCACGGCTATGACGACACCATCGCGTACGTACGGGCCATCTCGATCCGGATCCTGGAGGAGACGGGTCTGCTGCCGCACCTCAACCCCGGGGTCATGACCTGGACCGACTTCCAGCGCCTCAAGCCGGTCGCGCCCTCCATGGGCATGATGCTGGAGACGACCGCGACCCGCCTGTGGTCCGAGCCGGGGATGCCGCACCACGGCTCGCCCGACAAGGAACCGGCGGTGCGGCTGCGGGTGCTGGAGGACGCGGGCAGGTCCTCCGTGCCGTTCACCAGCGGGCTGCTCATCGGGATCGGGGAGACGTACGAGGAGCGCGCGGACTCGCTGTTCGCGCTGCGGCGCGTGGCCCGCTCGTACCACGGCGTCCAGGAGCTGATCATCCAGAACTTCCGCGCCAAGCCGGACACGGCGATGCGCGGGATGCCGGACGCCGAGCTGGACGAACTGGTCGCGACGGTCGCCGTCGCGCGGCACATCATGGGCCCCTCGGGCAATCTGCAGGCGCCGCCGAACCTGATCGCGGGGGAGTACGAGCGGCTGATCGGCGCGGGCATCGACGACTGGGGCGGGGTCTCGCCGGTCACCATCGACCATGTGAACCCGGAGAAGCCCTGGCCCAAGCTGGAGGAACTGACCGCGCGCTCGGCCGAGGCGGGCTTCGAGCTGCGTGAACGCCTGTGCGTGTACCCGGAGTTCGTGACCCGGGGCGAGCCGTGGCTGGACCCGCGGGTCCTTCCCCACGTACGGGCGCTGTCCGACCCGGCGACCGGGCTCGCGGTGCCGGACGCGCCGGGCGTGGGCCGGCCCTGGCAGGGGCCCGACGAGGGGTTCACCTCGGCCGGGCGCACCCATCTGCGCCCCGCCCTCGACACCGAGGGCCGCACCGGCGACCGGCGCGAGGACTTCGACGAGGTGTACGGCGACTGGGAGGCGCTCAAGGAGGCGGCGGCGCCCGGGATGGTGCCGTCCCGTATCGACGGCGATGTGCGGGCGGCGCTCGCGGTGGCCGCCGACGACCCGACCCGCCTGACGGACTCCGAGGCGCTGGCCCTGCTGCACGCGGACGGACCGGCTCTGGACGCACTCACCCGTATCGCGGACGACGTCCGCAAGTCGATGGTCGGCGACGACGTCACGTACATCGTCACGCGCAACATCAACTTCACCAACGTCTGCTACACCGGCTGCCGCTTCTGCGCCTTCGCCCAGCGCCGCACGGACGCCGACGCGTACACGCTCTCCCTGGACCAGGTCGCGGAGCGCGCCGGCCCGGCCGGGGACGTGGGCGCGGCCGAGGTCTGCATGCAGGGCGGCATCCACCCGGATCTGCCGGGCACGGCCTACTTCGACATCGCGCGCGCCGTGAAGAAGCGCGTCCCCGGGATGCACGTCCACGCCTTCTCGCCGATGGAGGTCGTCAACGGGGCCACCCGCACCGGGCTTTCGATACGCGAATGGCTCACCGCGGCCCGCGAGGCCGGCCTGGACTCCATCCCGGGCACGGCGGCCGAGATCCTCGACGACGAGGTCCGCTGGGTCCTCACCAAGGGCAAGCTGCCCGCGGCCACCTGGATCGAGGTCATCAAGACCGCCCATGAGCTGGGCATCCGCTCCTCGTCCACGATGATGTACGGGCATGTGGACCAGCCGCGGCACTGGCTGGGGCACTTGCGTACGCTCGCGGGGATCCAGCAGGAGACCGGCGGCTTCACGGAGTTCGTGACCCTGCCGTTCATCCACACCAACGCCCCGGTGTACCTGGCGGGCATCGCACGCCCCGGCCCGACGGACCGCGACAACCGGGCGGTGACGGCGATGGCCCGGCTGCTCCTGCACCCGTACATCCCCAACATCCAGACCAGCTGGGTCAAGCTCGGCACCGAGGGCGCGGCGGAGATGCTGCGCTCCGGGGCCAATGACCTGGGCGGCACGCTGATGGAGGAGACCATCTCGCGGATGGCCGGCTCGTCCTACGGCTCGTACCGCTCGGTCAAGGACCTGATCGCCATCGCCTCCGAGGCGGACCGCCCGTCCCGCCCCCGCACGACCCTGTACGGGGAGGTGCCCGAGGAGCGGGTGCGGGCGGCGGAGGCTTCGGATGGGCATTTGCCGGAGTTGTTGCCGGTGTTGGACTGAGGCGGAATCGACTCAGGGCTTGTCAGTGGCCGCTGCTAGCCTCCCCTTCGATCTTGTGAGATCCGCAAGATCGAAGGGGAGGGGACCTCATGCACAGAAAGCGCGTGCGCCGGAGACCGGGAGCGGTGCTGAGCAGCTTGGTGGCGGCCGCGGTACTGGGGGTGCCGAGTACGGCAGTGGCCGCTGAGCCCAACGTGCCACCGCTGCAGCCGCTCACAACGGACTTGCAGACGGAATTCCGGGACTGCGGGTCGGGGGAGGCTCGTTCCTACGTGGGGCGGGTGCCGGTCCTGACGGCAAAGCTGTATGACTCGGCGGAGGACGACAATCCGGCTTCGGGCAACTCTGTATCGGCCGAGTTCGAGGCATGGTGGACCGGTTCCGACGGTGATGAGCAGCGCCGGACTTACACCCCGGTCACCTCGGGCACGTCGGGCACTGTGCAGCGCTGGCAGTTGCCGGCCGATGTTCCGGCCGACACCGTAGTGTCCTGGCGGGTGCGTGCGAACGACGGGCAGGCCCTATCGCCGTGGAGCGATGAGGGGGCGGGTGCCGCGTGTGAGTTCGTGTACGACAACGAGAGCCCGGAGCCTGCGGTGATCCGGTCGGACGACTTTCCCGAGTCGACGAGCGATGACCTGAAGAAGAGCGACGGCGTGGGCGTGTACGGGACCTTCACCATGGACTCCCCGTCGGAGGATGTCGTCGCCTACAAGTACGGGTTCATCGGTGGGCCTTACGGCACCGCTGAGGCGCCCGAGCCGGGTGCTCCGGCCACCCTGCGATTCCTGCCCCTGGACAGTGGCCCCGAGTCACTCAGCGTGCAGGCCGTGGACAGGTCGGGGCGACTGAGCCCCACCGTGTACTACGACTTCTGGGTGCTGCGGGGCCGCGCACCGATCGCACAGTGGACGCTGGCCGATGCGCCGGGCTCGAAGCAAGCGGCAGCCGGGGCCGGGCCGGAGGCCCGTGCAGGGAGCGGGGTTTCGTTCGGAGCGGCCGCACCCGAAGGAACCGGTCTCACCTCCACCGCGCTTCTCGACGGCAGCGGCCACGGCTTCCTCACGCCTGATCTCAAGGTGATCGACACGGCCAGGACCTTCGCGGTAAGCGGGTGGGTGCGTCCCGCACGCACGGACCGTGTGATGACGGTCGCGTCGCAGGATGCGACGCAAGGTCCGGCCTTCACGCTGGGCCTGCGCCCGTCGGGTGGAAAGCCTGTCTGGTCCTTCGGCTTCGGAAGTGCACGCGCCACCGGCGGCGCCCCCGAAACCGGTGAGTGGGCCCATGTGCTCGGTCTCTACGACAGCGAGACCGAGACGGCCCAGTTGTACGTCAACGGCAAGGTGGTCGGCGATGGCGTGAAGGCTGAGGGGTCCGCCACCACCGGCACCTTCCAGATTGGGCGTGCTCGAGGCAAGAACGGCTACCGCGACCGCTGGGAAGGGGAGATCGGCGATGTGAGGGCGCACGATCGTGTCGTCGTGCCCGGCGAGATCGCTGAGTCCGCACGTCGCAAGCCCATCGAACGTGGACACTGGTCGCTGGAGACCGAGAGCGACGGGCACAGCCCTGACCTGCACGGAGGCGAGGCCCTGACACTTGGTGAGGGTGCCGCCCTCTACCGCGGACCCTCCGAGGTCTGCATCCCGGACATCGACCCGGAGTGCACTCCCATGCCGGATGCACTGGTGGGGCAGGGACATCTTGATCTGGACGGCAAGTCCGGTTTCGCCGCCACGCAGAAGGAGATAGTGGACACCGGTGACAGCTTCAGCATCGGTGTGGTGGTGCAGCTGACCGACAAGGCGCCGGAGCGGAGCATGACGGTGCTCTCGCAGGGCGGCATTTACGGTGATGCGTTCAAGGTGCGGTACCAGCCGTCCGCCCATGCCTGGCAGTTGGTCGTGCGTCACACCGACACTCCGGATGCCGCGGAGACCGTGGTCGGGCAGGTCGTGGCCGATCCCAGCTCACGCGGCCATCGGCTGGCCGTCGTCTATGACGACGCCAGCGACCGGATGAAGCTCTTCGTGAATGGCATCACCAACTCCGACGCCACAGCGACCCTGGACAACTTCTGGACAAGCAGCTCCCCGTTGACGGTGGGACGCGGCCAGACGGAGCAGGGCTGGGGCGAGCACCTGCTCGGATCGGTCGACGAGCTGCACGTTTACTCGGGTGCTCTCGACGATGACGACGTCATAGGACTGGGGTTCGGCACCGACCCCTATCTGGACTGAACATTCTCCGTCTGGTGCGGCAGCGGGCGCCCGTCGGCCCTGAGGGTCGGGGGGCGCTCGACGTCAGTGTCAGGTGGTGGGCTGACCATCTTGATCTCGACGGCCATTGTGAGGCGGGTGCCGTCCGCGACGATGTCGATGTTCATCACGTCGTTCGCGTGCCGGCCCGCCCACGCCGACCCCGGTCCCGTCACCCGTGAAGCCGGCCCGTACCGCGACGGTCCGTTCCCGCATTTGCGCGGTGTCCTGGAGCCCCAGTGGCTCGAAGACAGTGACCGCATCGCCTGCTCGAAGCCGGGCCCGGTCACACGCTGGATTATCAGCCGGCTGCCCGAGCAGGTTGCACTCGTCCTGGGTGTACGAGGCCCGCTCGCCGGGCCTGCCGATCAGCGGCAGTTCGGCCATTCGTAGATCACCCGTCTTCACCCTGTCGTGGACGCGTGGGGGTGTAAACCGGCCGGAAGCCGGGAGCGCCCCCACGGAGCTCAGCCAAAGATGGCCGTCGGCTCGCCCTGGAACCAGGTGTTGTGGATGACGAGCCGCCGGATCGCCCAGCGCCCGTCCTGCGCGCGCTCCAGTTCCACGTCGTAGGGGTTCTTGAGCAGCGCATACGTGGAGTGGTCCGCGGTCAGCAGGTGCTGGGCCTCGACCAGGGCGGTGAGCCGGGCCGTGGCGCCGTCGATCGCGATCCGGGGGTTGGTGATCTGGTGGGTGGTGTCCACGCGGCCGGTGAACAGTCCGAGGATGGTCGTGACGATGGTGTCCCGCCCGGCCATCACCGGCGGCGCGCCGCCCCACTTCGCGGCGGCAGGGCGGAAGTCGAGCTCGGCGTCCTCGGCGAAGGCCGAGGCGAACAGGTCCTTGTCCTTGAGGTCCTGCCCGAGCCCGAACCGGTACAGCGCGTCCAGGATCTCGGCACGGTCGCGCAGCTCGGCGACGACGGCGGCGGTGTCGTGTGCCGGGGCGGTGAGGGCGGCGGTGGTGGTGACGAACATGGCGAGGTGCTCCTTCGCAGGTGAGGCGGTGACTCCGGCGTTCCCGGACACCCCTGATCCTGCTGAGGGCCGCCCGGCCCATCAATGAGCGTCTGTGCAACGATCGTTAAGCGTGAGTCAACGATGGGGGTCGGCATGCTGGAGCGGCACGAGCTGGAGGCCTTCCTCACGCTCGCCGAGGAACTGCACTTCGGCCGCACGGCCGAGCGGCTGCACGTCTCGACGGCCCGCGTCAGCCAGACGATCGCCAAACTGGAACGCCGTATCGGAGTCCGTCTCTTCGACCGCACGAGCCGCCGTGTCCGACTCACCCCGACGGGCGCGGAGTTGGCCGCCTCCGTACGACCCGCCTGGGAACAGATCACCGCTTCCGTCGAACGCGCCGTCGCCGCGGGCCGCGGCCTGACGGGCGTCCTCACCGTGGCCTTCGTGGGGCCCGCGGCGGGTCAACTCGCGGTGGGCATCGCCCAGACCTTCCGCGCACAGCACCCGGACTGCGAGGTCCGCGTCCGCGAGGCCCAGCTCACGGATGTCGTGCCGTGGCTGCGGGCGGGCGAGGCCGACCTGGCGCTCACCCGCCACCCCATGGACGACGAGGGCCTGGTCACGGGACCCGTCCTGGTGACGGAGGCCCGCATGCTCGCGGTCCCGGCGGACCACCCGTTCACCCGCCGCGATGGCGTCCCGGCCGAGGACCTCTCCCGCGTCACCCTCCTCCAGCACCCCACGTCCCTGCCGCCCACCTTGCGCGACGACCTGTCCCCACCCCGCACCCCTGCGGGCACCCCCATCGAACTCGGCCCCACAGCCGCCACCTTCAACGAACTCCTCACCTTGGTGGGCGCGGGAGCGGGCACGGCCTTGGTCGGCGCCCACACCCGCCGCTACTTCACACGCCCGGATGTCGCCTACATCCCGCTGGACGGCGCGGACCCGGTGAGGTGGGGCCTGGTGTGGCCCACGGGCACGGAATCGGCCCGCGTCAGGGCGTTCGCGGAGGCGGCGGGGCGGGTGGTGGCGTAGGGACGCCGGGTCAGCCCACCAGCAACTCCCGCTTCAGCTCCCGCAGTTCGTGCCCGCTCACGTTCGTCGCGTCCTTCAGGTAGCTGCCGAACGAGCCGTATGCCCTCGTGATCTCGTCGAAGCCCGAGTTGAGGTACTCCGGGCGGACGTCGAGGAGGGGCTTGTAGATCGCGGCCTGGGTGGGCGGGAGGTGGGAGAGGATCTCGTCGTTGGCCTCGGCGCGGTAGGTGTTGCTGGCCAGGTAGTCGGCCATGACCGTGTCGCGCGGGACGCCCAGGGCGGTCAGCAGGGCCGCGTTCGACCAGCCCGTGCGGTCCTTGCCGGCGGTGCAGTGGAAGAGGACGGCACCGCCGGAGCGGTCCGTGAAGCCGTCGAAGACCTTCGTGTACGCGGCCTTGGCGCCGGAGCCCGAGACCATCGTCCTCTCCGCGTCGACCATCATCCGCTCGGCCTCGTCGGGGGACTTCGGCATCGAGGTGAAGGAGCCGGAGCCGGCGAACACATCGGCCACGGTGTACGTCGCGCCGCCCGGCACCTTGTCCGGGGCGTCGCTGCGCTCCTGCTCCATCCGCAGGGCGGAGACCGTGCGGATGCCGAGGCGGGGGGGCTTCGCCAGGTCGTCTCCTGTGGGCTTGGTCAGCGAGTCCGAGCGGTAGATCTCGCCCATCTTGACCCAGTGGCCGTCGGCGGTGCGATAGCCGCCCGCGTCACGGAAATTGACCGTGCCCGCCAAGGAGATCAGACGGTCGGCCAGGCGCAGGGAGCGCCCCCGGTCGGCGTCGAGCGTGAACCACTGGCGGTCGGCCGCGGGCAGCCCGCGCACCGTGACCTTGCCCGAGGAGCCGCCGCGGGCGACGGTGCGCCCGTTCGCCTCGACGGCGACCTGCCGTACACCCGGCGCCTTCCACTCGATGACGTACGAGCCGTCCTGGGCGGCCGTGACGGTGGCCTGCGTGAAGGGGATCGTGGCGTGGCGGACGCCCTGGTCGTGTGCGGTGGCTGCGGGGGCCGCGGTCAGGCCGGTGAGGGTCAGGGCGACGGCCGCGGCGAGCACGGAGGAGATCTTCATGTCGCGGATGCTGCGGGCCCCGCGGAAACGGCTGGTGAACGCCGGTCGGAAGGGGGTTGAAGGGTGAGAATCCCCATCGGTCCGGGGCCTGATCCGAAACCGGCCGTTCGATTACAGTGCTGCGGACGGTGAGGGAGGGGAGAGCAGCGGTGAGTGCCGTGACTGCCGTGTGGGGGCGCGTCGAGCAGCAGGACTTCCGCAGCCGGGTGCGCGGCACGCTGCTCGGGGCCGCGCTCGGCGACGCCCTCGGAGCTCCCGTCTCCGCGCTCGCTCTCGACCAGGTGCGTACGGCGCATGGAGTGGACGGTCTGGCGGATCTGGCCTCCGCGTACGGCCGTCGTGGCGCCGTCACGTCCGCGACGCAGCTGACGCTGTTCACCGTCGACGGGCTGATACGGGCGCATGTACGGCGCGACACCGGCGCCTGGCATCCGCCGACCGATCTGCACCGCGCGTACCGACGCTGGGCGGTCACCCAGCACGAATGGGGCCCGGACGAGCGGCGCAAGGACGACGGCTGGCTCGCGCGCGAGGAGTGGCTGTACGCGCGCCGGGATCCGGACCGTGCGCTGCTCGTGGGATTCGGTGACGACCAGATCGGCACGCTCCAGGAGCCCAAGAACCCGACGGAGCGCGGCCCTTCGGCCGCCACGCGCTCCGCGCCGTTCGGGCTGCTCGTCGGGTGGGAGCCGCAACTGGTCCTGCAGCTGGCCGTCGAATGCGCGGCCCAGACGCACGGCCACCCCACCGCGTATCTGAGCGCAGGGGCGTGCGCCGTCCTGGTCCACACTCTCGCCCGGGGGGACTCCCTGGACGCCGCCGTCCAGCGCACCCTCGCGCTGCTGGCCGCCCGGCCCGGGCACCAGCCGGTCACGGACGCGCTGCAGCAGGCGCTCGGTGCGGTACGGCAGGGAATGCCCAGCGCCGGCCGGGTGGACGCCCTCGCGGCCGGCCGTACGGCGGAGGCCTCGCTCGGCGCGGCCGTCTACTGCTCTCTGGTCTGCGAGGACATCCGCCACGGCCTGCGCCTGGCCGTCAACCACGGCGGTGACTCGTCCGCGGTGGCCGCCCTGACCGGCGCCCTGCTCGGCTCGATGCACGGCGAGACGGCGCTGCCGCCTGCCTGGCTCACCGAACTCGAAGGCCGCGCCGCCCTGTTGGAGCTCTCCGACGACTTCGCGATGGAGATGACCCAGTCCGCGGCATTGCACGGACCGGGCATCTCCTCACCGGGCTGGCTGGCGCGCTACCCGCGCGGCTGAACTGCCCGCGCGGCTGAGCTGCCCGCGCGGCTGAGCTGCCCGCGAGGCTGAGCCACCCGCGAGGCCGGCAAGTTCCCAACCGGCGCGGCCGTACGGCAGGATCCGTCACATCCGCCCGACGAGCTCCGTGCACGGCGTCAGGTGGTAGTACCTGACGAACTCGACCGGGTCGCCCCAGTTCGGCATCAGCCGGTCGAGAGCGGCCCAGTCCTCGTCCTCGACGGCCCCCAGCGCCGCCGTCTTGTACTCCCAGAAGCGCTGCACTCCCTCCGAGGTGGCGCAGCCGTCCTTGAGGTCGCCCTTCCGGTCGAGGACGGCGTTGCGCACGGCCTCCCCGAAGGCCACGGGGTCGGCGCAGATCGCGGCTCGGTTCGACTCGTTGAGGTCGCCCCCGTTCTGCGGCCAGAGCCTGTTGCGGGTCTCCCGGTACGCGGAGATCCCGCCCCTCCAGTCGTACGGCTGCATCGACTGCCAGGAGTCGAGAGCCTTGAGCCGCTGCGCGTCGACGGGCTTGCTCGCGAGCTCCTCCGCGGGCGGGCAGAGGAGCTGCTCGAAGCGCCGGCTCAGGTCCTTCTCGTCGACGGGAGCTGCCTGCGCCGGTCCGGGCAGCGCCGTCAGGGCGAGCGCGGCCGAGCAGCCGGCGAGGAGAGTGCGCAGGGCGAGGGAGCGTCTGGACATGGGAGGGCCGCCTTCTTGCGTGGGGGAGTGGTTGCGGCTCCATGACTGTCACCGGACGGCCCGCGATGCAACGCAACGCGCCGCCCGCGGGAGATCCCCACGAGCGGCGCCCTGCGGACACGGCGACAGGACTAGCTCGGCGTCCCCGACCGGTCGGAAGAGGAAGAGGAGGAGGAAGAGGAGGAAGAAGAGGCCGCGGAGCCCGCGGAGGCCGGCGGCACCGTGGACTGGCCCGGGATCAGGACCGGGTCGGCGAGGAACTTCCGCTCCAGCTCCTCCCGTTCCGCATCGCTCGGGTCGTCGTCCAGGGAGTCCACGATCGCCTCGCGGTCCGGGGTGCCCTCCGGCTTGATCAGGCCGATCACCACGTACAGGACGAGCGAGGTGACCAGCGGGCTGGAGACGGTGATCGTCTGGCTGGCGTCCTCGACTCCCCAGTACAGCCACGCCCACACGGCCAGACCGCCCGCCCACGACACCAGCGCCGCCGTCGGTCCGGTGCGCTTGAACCAGGGCAGCAGACCCAGCATCAGCGGGATCGAGATCGGACCCATCGTGGCCGCGACGATCGAGACGACGACCGTCAGGATGAAGCCCTTCGGATCCGCGGTCAGGGCGATCGACATCGAGACGGTGACGAAGGCGACCGTGGTGATCCGGGCGAAGAGCAGCTGCTGGGCCTGGGTGAAGTAGCGGACCTTCTTCACGAGCACCGGCGCGAGGTCACGGGTGATGACCGCGGTGATGACGTTGGAGTCGGAGGCGACCATCGCCATCGTGTGGGAGAAGAACCCGGCGAGGACGAGACCGATGATGCCGGTGGGCAGCAGCTCCTTGGCGAGCGCGATGTACGCGCCCTCACCGCCTTCGAGACCGGGCACGATCAGCGGCGCGGCGATCATCGGGACGAAGAGGATGAACGGCCAGACCAGCCACAACGCGCTGGACAGCAGGGCCGACTTCTTGGCCCGCGAACCGCTGGGCGCGGCCATGTAGCGCTGGGCCAGGTTCCACATGCCGCCGTTGTACTCGAAGGTCTTGACGACGAGGAACGCCATGATCAGACCGGTGGTGATGGAGCCGTTGACCGGGTCGGAGTGGCCCTCGGGCAGATCGCCCCAGAAGGTGAACAGCGAGCTGAAGCCGCCGAGATGGGCGAGGACCGCGAAGAGCATCGCGAAGCCGGCGATCGCCTGGATGATGAACTGCCCGAAGTCGGTGAGGACATCGGCCCACAGTCCGCCGAAGGCCATGTAGAACATGGTGCAGACACCGGTGATCGCGATGCCCCAGCCGAGCGGGATGTCCGCGAAACCCTGGAGCAGTACGGCGATCGCGACCCACTTGGCGGCGATGTCGACGACCTTGAGCAGCGCTCCGGAGTACGCGAGGACCTGTTGCGTCGGCAGGTTGTAACGGACCGCGAGATAGGCGAGCGGGGAGTTCACGCCGTGCTTGGCGCGCAGCCGGTTCCAGCGGGGAGCGAAGAGGAACGCGCCGACGCCGACGCCGAGTCCGATGGTCAGCGGCCACCAGAAGTAGACGGTGACACCGTCGTTGTACGCGACGGCGGCGAAGGTCACGAACATGATCGCGCTGTAGCCGGACATGTGGTGCGAGATCCCGGACAGCCACCACGGGATGCGGCCACGGGCGGTGAAGAAGTCGGCGATGTTCTCGACGCGCTTCTTCGACCAGAGTCCGATGCCCACCATCACGAAGAAGTAGGCACCGAGTACGACCCAGTCGAGACTGTTCATGTGTCCCCCTCCAGGGGTCCGTCGGGTCAGTCGGTAGCCGCAGCCCGCTCATGGTGGGTTCGCGCAAGGGGCCCCGACAACTGGACGGAAGGTCAAGGGACAGTAAAATCGTTCCAGTTGAGGACTGTCGTTCACGTACGTGACCTTCTGGGTGAGGTCTCAGAACGCACGCAGGCGGTACGGGAGTCGGCTCCCGTACCGCCTACGAGCTGCGAAGATATGGGGTGCTAGCGCATGATCTCCCCTGCGTTCACCACGAGTTGCTGACCGGGGATCGCGCGAGCCCGGTCCGAGGCGAAGAACACGCATGCGTCCGCGACATCCCCGTCCGTCGCCAGATCGGGCAGCGCCATCCGCGACGTGAGCCGCTTCTTGACCTCGTCCTCGGGCGCGCCCTCCGTAACGGCGGTGAACTGCACCCACGCCTCGACGGGCGGCCCCCACATCCAGCCGGGGAGCACGGTGTTGACCCGGATCCGGTCCGGCCCGATCTCCCGGGCGAGCGAGTACATCGTCGAGGTCAGCGCGCCCTTGGAGGCCGCGTACGCCGCCTGCTTGACCTGGGTGGGCGAGGCGATCGACGACTGCGTGCCGACGATGACCACCGAGCCGCCGCGCTCCTTGAGCGCCGGCAGGCAGGCGCGCGTCATCCGCAGCGTGCCGAGCAGGTTCGTGTTGATGACGCCCGTCCAGGTCTCGAAGTCCGCGTCCTGGAGCCCGCCGAAGTAGCTGTCCCAGGCGGCCACATGGATCACGGCGTCGAGCCGTCCGAACTTCTCCACCGCGAGCGCGGCGAGCGCCTCGCACTGCCGCTCGTCGGTGATGTCCGTCGCCTTGTACGCGGTGTGCTTGCCGTCGGGGTCGATCTCGGCCGCCGACTTCGCGAGGTTGGCCTCGGTGCGCGCCCCGAGCACGGCATTGCCCCCGTCGCGCACCACGGCGGCGGCCACCTGCTGGCCGAGCCCGGCGCCGACCCCGGAGACGATCACGGTCTTTCCCTGGAGCAGCACGGGTGCCTCCACGAGTCTGGTGGATTTCCTGACGGCCCGTCAGAGTAGGGGCGTCCAGCGGAGGAAGGAAGGGGAACGTCATGGGTGAAGAGACCCGCAGCGAGACCTATGCGGAGCTGGCCTCGGTCGGCCCGTACGGAGTGCGTCCCGGGCATGCGCTGATCACGATGGTGGAGCCGCACCCGGGCCACGAGTACGCGTACAACCGCTGGTACGAGGACGACCACTACTACGCCGGCGCGATGGCGATGCCCTGGATGTACGCGGGCAAGCGCTGGGTGGCGACCCGCGAGCTGCAACTCCTGCGCTACCCGGAGAAGTCGGCGGTCGCCCAGCCCGTCACGGCCGGCTGCTACATCTCCACGTACTGGGTCACCGAAGGCCGTTACGACGACCACATGAAGTGGACCGTCGGCATCAATAAGCGCCTCAACCGGGACGGCCGGGTCTACCAGGACCGTACGCATGTCTTCACGGCGTTCCAGGACCACGAAGCGACCGTCTACCGGGACGGGGCGGCGGGACCGCGCGACTACCACGCGCTCGACCACCCGTACCAGGGGCTCGTCGTCGAGGTGATCGACGCCGAAGGGCCGGAGCAGCGGGCCGAGTTGCTCGAGTGGCTGCGCTCGAAGCATCTGCCGACGAAGCTGATGGACTCGCCCGCCGCGATGGTGGTCATCTTCCGGCCGACGCCGCTGCCCGGCGACAAGATGACGTATGTGAAGCAGGTCGAGGGGGTCGACACCCGGCTGACCCTGCTGTGGTTCCTCGGTACGGATCCCCGTGAGCGCTGGGAGGGTCACTTCGCCCGGCGCGACGAGGAGGTCGCCGCATCGGGTCTCGGGCGGGTGGAGTTGGTGGCCCCGTTCATCCCGACGGTGCCGGGGACGGACACCTACGTGGATCAGCTGCGGGACTGAAGTCCGCGTGCACCGGCCGCGTGACCGGGTCCGGGGCCAGGTCGGGGTCCGGGTCCGGGTTCGGGTCCGGGGCCGGGTCCGGGAAAAGCCGAGCCCCCTCGGCTAGGACGGCGGGCCAGTCGAGAGGGCTCTTCGGTGGTGCGTGTGCAGTTGTTGTTCCTCACGCCCGTGCTCAACCGAGGTCGAAGGCCCCTCGGCTGACCTGGCCGACGAACGCCGTCCAGGTGTCGGGCCCGAACGCGATGGCGGGCCCTTCGGTGACCTTGGAGTCACGCACCGCGACTTCGCGCAGGGCGGGGGACCTGACCTCGACGCACGCGCCGTTTCCGGTGGAATACGAAGACTTGGTCCACGCATTAGTAGCGCCTTGCTGGATTGCCATTTTCGCTCCGCTTTGCTGTTGATGAGTGCAGTGTCACCGTCCCAGGCCCCTGGGGCCGGTGACGGTCGGTGCCGGGACCAAGTCCTCGACGTGATCGACGCTACTCGCCAACATCGGTATATGACGCGGCCATTCACTCGACCGGATGGCATATTCCATTCGACTCTTCACGGCCGACGTGGCGAGGGTGTACCTTGCCGTCGCCTTCCCGCGGTGGCCGATTTCATGCGCTCCGGGACCCTTGTGCGCCAAGGGACGTACGGTGTCCGGCGTGCCTAGCGGGCGTACTCCTTGGCGATCTCTGTGATGAATTGCCGGGTCTGCTCCACATTCAGGGCCTGCGCCCGGAGATGTTCGTACATCACGCTGTATTTGTGGACGTCATTTGCCTTCTCCAGGTAAAGATCACTGGTGACGCCCTCGATGTAGACCACGCTGGAATCGGCCGTGTCCGGGAATTCCAGAATCGCGTACTGACCGTTCACGCCGGGGTGTGCGCCCATGTCGAAAGGGATCACCTGCACGGTGACATGCGGCAGATGGGACATTTCCACGAGATGTTCCAGCTGCTCGATCATGAGCTGCTTGTTGCCGACGACCCGCCTCAGGGCCGCCTCGTCGAGCACGGTCCACAGCCGCAACGGGTTCTCCATGGCCTGGATCCGCTCCTGGCGGCGCACGCGCACCTGGACGCGCTTGTCGATATCGCCCTGCGGGGTCTCCGGCAGCGCCCCGGTGATCAGCGCCTCCGCATAGCCGCGGGTCTGCAGCAGACCGGGCACCACCTGGGGGTCGTACACCCTGAGCGAGGCGGCGTCCGTCTCGAGCCCGATGTAGACGGAGTACGGGATGTCGCCGAACGCATGCCACCAGCCCTGCTGGCGGCTGTCCTTGGCCATCTGCATCAGCGAGTCGACGATCCGGTGGTCCTCCACCTCGTAGACCCCGCACAGGTCACGGACGTCGCGCTGGGAGATGGAACGGCGGCCGTTCTCGAGCCGCGAGATCTTCGACTGCGAGACGAGCAGACGCTCGGCGACCTCCTCGGCCGTCATGCCCTTGAGCTCGCGCAGCCGGCGCAGCTCCTGGCCCAAGCGGCGTCGCCTGACTGTGGGATTGACGTTGGACGCCACGGAATGTGCCACCTCTCCGGCAAGCGGTCTGTTCGAACGGATACCCGCTCCGATCGTGCGTATATCCGCTCCGTATCTGCTTGTTCAGCAGATTGCCACCAACAGGGCGTCCCGCGCTGGGAAATGGACCATCTCAAAGGCCCCGGACCCCGCCGCAACCAGGCCAAACACGACCGCGCGGGGTGGTGGCCGACGGATCTCGGCCACCACCCCGCGCGATCGACTGCGGCTCCCGAACCGGGTCTTGGGGACATCGGTGCGGCGGTGGTGCGGGTGGTGCTGACGGCATTGCCCGTGACACGTGGCGCCGGTGACGCGTGGTGCGGAGGGAACTAGTGCGCCACGACGCGCGCCATGGAACCGCGGCGCGGCTGTGACGGCATACGTCCTCCGTCCGTGGTGGACCTGACCTGTGGCTGCTGCTGTTGTGGCCGGCCCGGTGCCGGAGAGCGGCGAGGTTGCGCCGCCACCCCGTTCTGGACGTCCATCACGGCGTGTGCCACGAGGCCGCCCATCGGGTCATGCCTGATCAGGTCGCGGAGCCGGGAGCGCGATGAACGCCCCTCGTTCCCCGGATACAGGTGCTTGCCGAGTCCGACCGCGTGGGCCAGTGCGGCAAGCGCCGCGGTCCGCGGGTCCGGCGGTACGCCGGTGCGGATCGCCGAATCCAGTCGGGCCCTGATCTCCCGGCTGATCGCCGTCTCGGTCGCTTGGTAGCGCGTCGTCGGCAGCACCCCGCACATCTGTCCCGCCACGGCATGCACCATGCCGCACCGTTCGAGATGCGAGAGATACGTCTGGCGCAGCCCCAGTCGGGGCCCGCCGATCCAGTGGACCGCACGGACCGGAGCGCCACGCCTTCGCAGCAACTCCAGTGCGCAATCCAGTGTCGGATCTCCGGTCGGCCGTGGGGACACCACGGCGATACGATCCCCGTCTGGGGCTATCCGTCCGGCCAGCGCCAGCTCTACTAGCTGTGCTCCGGCGAGACCTAGGTCGAGCGACTGCGGCTGCGCTGTGGTACCCGTGGCCGGGTCCAGAGCGAGCAGCAGAAGCTCCTCCGGAATAGTTCTGCGGCTCCTGCCCATCCATGCCTCCCCGCGTGGATGAATGACAGGGTGACCCCTCTCACATTCATCTGTCGAGAGCGCGTGGGGGCTTTGTACGGGAACCAGTAGGTATGTCGTTCTCGTCTAGCCAGGGGGCCAACCCCGCAGACAGGACACTGGTACATGGTTCGGACACCGGGGTCCGGACGGCGGGGTGCCCTGACGGGCATGCGAAGCGGTGAGTGGCACGGACCCATCAGGCTGTACGGGTCGTTCAGGTCGGAGCTAAGGGAGACATCGGTGGCGGGCGAGACCCCGGACAGGGCGCAGCAGCGGAATTCTTCGGACGTGAACGGTTCGGCCGCGTCGGGGGAACGTGCGGTGGATCCGCGCCTTGCCGTGTCCCGGGAGAGCGAACCTCGAACCGACCAGGCGACCGCGGTGTTCTCCACGGCGGGGCTGGGGCTGGGGCTGGGGGCTGCTGGGTCGGAGCGGGAGCCGGAGCCGGAGCCGGAGCCTGAGGCCGAGGCTCGGGCCGAGAGCGAGCCGGAGCGTGCGCCTGAGGTCGAGCCCGAGGCCGGTACGGCCGCGGAGGCCGAGGATGGTCAGGGCGCGCCGGGTGACGCCGAGGGTGGCGAGACCGGCGACGAGGCCGGCGGTGGCGCGGAGGACGCGCGACTGCGGGCTGCTGTGGCGGCTTGGGTGGCCGGGGACTCCGGGGAGCCCGGGGAGTCTGCGGAGTCCTCGGAGTCCTCGGGAGAGGGCGACGCGGCGGAGGGTGCTGAGGTCGCCGAGGTCGAGGTCGAGGTCGAGGACGGTGACGTAACCGGGGCTGAGCGGGACGAGGCCGACGGGGCCGACGAGGCTGAGCCGGAAGCCGAGACCCAGGCCCAGGCCCAGGCTGAGCCTGAGCCGGAAGCCGCCGCCGACACTGATGCCGAGCCCGAAGCTGCGAACGAGCCCGAGCCCGAGCCCGAGTCCGAGCCGGAAGGTTCCGACGCCGACGCCGACGACAAGCGCGAGGCCGACGCCGAGGACTCGGGTGCGGACGCCGAGGACTCGGGTGCGGGCGCCGGACCGCCCCTCGACCAGGCGGCCGCCGTGGTCAAGGCCCTGCCGCCGGCGGGGGGCCTGCCGACGGGGGTGGTCCGGACCGTACGGCCGGACGCCAAGAGCGACGCACCCGCCGACGCGAAGCCCGCCGACGCGAAGCCCGCCGACGCGAAGCCCGCCGACGCGAAGCCCGAGCCCGCCGACGCCAAGACGGACGCCAAGCCCGACGCCAAGCCCGACGCCAAGCCCGACGCCGAGGCGGACGCGGAGCCCGGCAAGGACGTCCGGCCCGAGGCCCCCGCCGAGCGCACCAGCAAGTTCATCGCGCTGAAGCCGCTCGACGCGCCCGCCCGGGGGCACGAGCGCCCCGCCGCGCCCAAGGCCGACCCGACCCGCGCGCCGGACCCCGGGGCCGCCCCGGCGCCCGCCGCCTCCGAGCCCGCCGCCGCGAGCGCGCCCTCCGCGGTGAACGCCGGTCCCGAGCGGACCGCGCAGCAGCCGCTGCCGCCCAAGGCGCCGCTCGATCTGCTCGCCGAGCTGACCAACCGTCCGCCGCCGCCGGAGACCCCGATGCGCACGGTCGGGCGACGGATCAAGATCTGGACCCCGCTGGTCCTTCTGCTCGCGGTCGTCTTTGCGGTCGCACAGGCCGTACGTCCGCTGCCCACCCCTAAGTTGAGCCTCACCGCGCAGGAGACGGTCACGTTCGAGGGTGACAAGCCGCAGATCCCGTGGCCGGACCAGGGCCAGGCCGCTCTCGATGTCGAGGGCATCGGCTCCTTCGGTACGTACGGGAAGCAGAAGCCGGTGCCGATCGCGTCGATCGCCAAGGTCATGACGGCGTACGTGGTTCTGAAGGAGCACCCGATCAAGGGTGACGGCAAGGGCGTGACCATCCCCGTCGACAAGAAGGCCGAGGAGCACTGGGTCTCCGGGCAGGCCGAGAAGGAGTCCGTGGTCGACGTCAAGGAGGGCGAGAAGCTCTCCGAGTACGAGGCCATCCAGTCCTTGATGTTGCCGTCCGCGAACAACGTCGCAAAGTTGCTCGCGCGCTGGGACTCCGGCGGTGACGAGAAGGCGTTCGTGCAGAAGATGAACGACACCGCCAAGAAACTCGGCATGAAGAACACCACGTTCACCGACGCCTCCGGTCTCGACAAGACGACCGTGTCGACCGCCGAGGACCTGGTGAAGCTGGGCCGGGCCGCGATGGAGATCCCGGTGTTCAAGGAGATCGTCAGGCAGCCGTCGTACAAGCCGGCCAACGGTCGCGGAGACACGAGCAACGGCCGTGACGGCACGACTTGGTACAACTTCAACAGCCTGGTCCCGACGGTCGCCGTCGGCATCAAGACGGGTACCACCACCGCGGCCGGCGGCAATCTGCTCTTCTCCTCGAAGAAGACGGTCGACGGCAAGGAGCAGATCGTGATCGGCGCGGCACTCGCGCAGTTCGCCAAGCACACGGGGGCGAACATCGACGAGGTGAACGCCAACAGCCGCAAGCTGATGGAGGCCGCCGAGGCCGCGCTGACCTCGAAGACGATCGTCAAGAAGGGCGACGTCGTCGGACAGGTGGACGACGGCTTCGGCGGCACGACCCCGGTCGTGGCGACCAAGGATGTCAAGGCGGTCGGCTGGTCCGGGCTCACGGTCGAGCTCGACCTCGTCGAGGACCAGGGCAAGAAGATCCCGAACGCGGCGAAGGCCGGCACCCAGGTGGGCGTCCTCACGGTCGGCGACGGCAAGGGCGAGGCGGTGAGCGTACCGGTAGCGCTCCAGTCCGACCTGAAGGAACCGAGCTTCGGCGCAAAGCTGACGCGCCTCTTCTGAGGCACCCCGAGAGGGGGACCATTCGTGCTGAGCGACCCGGGCAATTCGGGCGCGCTGCGGGACAAATGGTCCCCCTCTCACTCAACGGACGGGTACGCCACGTCGCAGGCCTCGTCGTCCGGGCCGGCTCTGTGCGCACCGTCACCGCCGGGCCCTGCCGTCCGGCCCAGGGACAAGGTCAAGAGGCAGCCTCTAGCGTGGCGTCATGGAATCTTGGGAGCCCGGTACGCCCGGGGTGCTGACCTTGCCTTCGGGGCGACTGATCCGCGGCCGGGGGCTGCGCCATCCGATGCCCGACGGGCTCGAGCCCACGTACGGCCTCTATCTGCTCGGCAAGCCGGGGCCCCAAGTCGCCTGGGCGCACGACTGGTTGAAGTGGCCGGACTTCTGGCTGCCCGCCACGGACGCGCCCGCGAAGCTGCGTACGGCGTGGGAGCGCGCGGACGGTGAACGCGTCGAGCTCGCGTGCGGTGGCGGCCGGGGACGGACCGGCACCGCGCTCGCCTGCATCGCCGTGCTCGACGGCGTCCCGGCGCACGAGGCCGTGGCCTTCGTACGCCGGAACTATGACCGCCGGGCCGTGGAGACGCCCTGGCAGAAGCGGTACGTCCAGCGGTTCGGCGGGTGAGTGCCGTGGCGCGCACTGCCGTTCACCGGCTGAGTGCCGCGCCCGGCCGCGCACTGCCGTTCACCGGCTGAGCGCCGCGCCCGGCCGCGCACTGCCGTTCACCGGTTGAGCGCCGGGCTGCCGTCCGCGAGTTCCAGGCGGCGGCCCACGAACCGGTCCCGCATCCGCCGGTCGTGCGTGACCACGATCAGCGCGCCCTCGTAGGAGTCCAGGGCCTCCTCCAGCTCCTCGACGAGAGCGGGGGAGAGGTGGTTGGTCGGTTCGTCGAGCAGCAGCAGGTCGACCTCCTCGGTGATCAGGCGGGCCAGTTCGATACGGCGCCGCTGGCCGTACGAGAGTTCGCCGACGCGCAGCCGCAGATCGGACGGCTTGAACAGGCCCAGGGACAGGAACAGTTCACGGTGCTCGTCGACCGTTCCGCTGCGGCCGTACGCGAACGCCCGAAGGAGCGGCATCCCGGCGGGCCACGGGGTCTCCTGCTGGCGCAGATGACCGACCCGGCCGGGCACGCGGACGGTGCCGGACGACGGTGCGAGCTCAGTCGCCAGGACGGCCAGCAGGGTGGACTTGCCCGCCCCGTTCGGCCCCGTGATCAGCAGCCGCTCGGCCGGCCCCAGACGCAGATACGGCAGGTCGAGACGGTCCGGTACGCGGATAGCGGTCAGCTCGGCCGCCGCCTCGGCCGGCGGGCCGCCCGCACGCGTGATGTCGGCAGTCAACCGCAGCCGGTCCGGCGGCAGTTGGGCCGGAGCCGCCGACAGCCGTGCCACCCGCTCCTTGGCGTTGCGGATCCGTACCATCGCGCCGTGCCCGCGTCCCCGCGCCCGGAACCCGCCGTGTCCGAAGACCGCGAGCGGGACCTTGCGCGGGATGGCGTCCAGGCGCGCGACGTTGGACTCGGCGAGCTTCCGGTTGCGGGCGAGTTCGTCGCGCCAGTGCTCGTACTCCTGGATACGGCGGCGGCGTTCGGCGGCCTTCGCCGTGACGTAGCCGCGGTAGCCGTCCCCGTAGCGGGTCACGTTCGCCTCATCGACCTCCAGGATCGTGCTGGTCAGGTTCTCCAGGAACACCCGGTCGTGGGTGACCGCGACGACCGTGCCGCGCCGGCGGCGCAGATGGTCTTCCAGCCAGGTGAGGGCGCGGTCGTCGAGGTCGTTGGTGGGTTCGTCGAGCAGCAGCAGCTCCGGTTCGGCGGCCAGGGTCGCGCCGAGTGCGAGCCGGGAGCGTTCACCGCCGGACAGGGTGCCGAGGGGGCGCTCGCGTGCGAGTCCCGGCAGGCCGAGGCCGTGCAGGGCGAGGTCGACGCGGGCGTCCGCCTGGTATCCGTCGCGCGCCTCGAAGCGGGTGAGGATCTCGGCGTACGAGTGGAGTGCGGTGTCGAGTTCCGGCCCCTGGAGACCTTCGAGGGCCTCCTCGGCGGTCCTCAACTCCCTTTCCATGGCCCGGATGTCGGCGAGCGCCATGTCGACGGCGTCCCGCACGGTGGCCTCGGGCGGCAGGTCCAGGCTCTGTGCCAGATAGCCGGCACCGCCGGGAGCGGTGACGGTCAGCTCGCCCGTGGTGGGGGCGAGTTCGCCGGCGAGCAGCTTGAGCAGGGTCGACTTCCCGGACCCGTTGTCACCGATGATGCCGACCTTCTCGCCGGGCTTGACGGTGAACGTGACCTTGTCGAGGACGGGCCGGGTGCCGGTCTCGTAGCGGTGGGTGACGTCGTGGACGGAGAGCTGGGCTGTTGGCGCACGCATGCGCGGGCCCCCTTCGGGATCGGACCGCGAGGGGATGACCTCTGCTCGCGGCGGGTGGGATGACGGCACGGCACGCCGGCCGCGGAGCGAGGCTCTACGCGGCGGCGTCGGCGGTGATCACAGGGAACCCATGCGTATGAAGGTACGGGACGGTTTCCGATTTGACAAGACGGTTCGTCTCGTCTCGTTCAAGGGCTTGTTTGGTTCGCCCAAGGCTTGATCGGGTGGCCCGCCCACCCTGACCCCTCGCGCCCGCTCCACCCCCTCGCACCCGCCCTACCTGTCGCTTTCGCCCGGCGTTGCCCATTCATGAGCAAACCATTGCGTTGAAGAGCCTTGACAGGCTGCATGCGGTTTCGCGACGTTTGAGCCCGGCAGGGGCCGGGGGAACTGGGGGGCGGCCGCCGCTGCTCAGCATGTCCATGGGCCCGCCCCCGGTCTCACCCGTGGAGGGCGGACCGCGTGGACATATCGATCCACAGACCGCAGGAGCTGAACGACGAGCTCCGCAAGGCCTGGCACCAGGCGATGGACGAGTCGCCGCTCTACGCGAACCCCTTCCTGGCACCGGAGTTCGCCGCCGGTGTCGGCCGCCACCGACCCTCCGCCCGGGTCGCGGTGCTGCGCCAGAAGAACGAGGCCGTCGGCTTCCTGCCGTACGAACGCGGCGCTCTGGGGGTCGGCCGGGCCATCGGGCTCGGGCTCTCCGACAGCCAGGCCCTCGTCCACCGGCCCGGCATCACCTGGAACACCCGGCAGCTGCTGCGCGCCTGCGGGCTCGCCGTCTTCGAGTTCGACCATCTCGTCGCCGGACAGCAGCCGTTCGCCCCCTTCGTCACCGGCACCTTCGCCTCGCCCGTCGTCGACCTCGAGGCCGGCGACGGCACGTATGCCGAGTGGCTGCGCGCCACCTACCCAGGCCTCGCCAAGACCACCCTGAAGAAGGAGCGGCGGCTCGCGCGCGACCACGGTGAGCTGCGCTTCGTGTACGACGAGCGCGATCCGGCCATGCTGCGGCAGCTGATGGACTGGAAGTCGGCGCAGTACCGCAGGACGGGCCGGATGGACCGTTTCGCCAAACCCTGGATCGTGGCCCTCGTCGAGGACCTCTTCGCGGTGCGCGAGGAGCACTTCACGGGTGTCATGTCCGTCCTCTACGCGGGGGAGCGGCCGGTCGCGGTGCACTTCGGGCCGACGTCGCGCACTGTGTTCGCGGCCTGGTTCACGACGTACGACCCCGAACTGCACTACTACTCACCGGGCTTGATGATGCATCTGCGGATGGCCGAGTCGGCGGGCCGCCAGGGGGTGCGGCTCATGGACTTCGGGCGCGGCGACAAGACGTACAAGGACTGGCTGAAGACCCGCGAACTGCGCGTCGCCGAAGGCTTCGCGACCCGCCCCCACCCCGTCGCCGCCGCTCTTCGGACGTGGCGCCGCCCGGTCCGCGGCCTGCGCAACACGGTCAACGCCCACCCCCGGCTGCGCGAGCCGGCGGACCGCCTCCTGAAAGCGGCGGGCTCGCTCAGGACGGGCCGCGGCGCAAGCTGAGCCCTCTGCCCCTCTGCCCCTCTGCCCCTCTGCTCCGCTGGCCCTCTGCCCTCGCCGGCCCTCTGCCCCCGAGCGCGGCTGCACGACCCCGTATACGCAGCAGGTTGTACGGAAGGAAGTGGCCCATGCCGTACGGAGCGAGACTCGCCGCCGCGATGACGCGGCGTATCGGGCGGGAGTGCCTGTTCACGCCCTCGGCCCGGCTCGCGCTCTATCTGGCGCTGCGCCGCTGGTGCCGGCCGGGCGCCCGGGTGCTGATGTCGCCGGTGAACGACGACGTGATCCTGTTCGTGGTGCTCGCGGCCGGACTGCGTCCCGTGCAGGCGCCGGTTTCGGCGGCGGACGGGAACATCGACCCCGACGCCGTGCCGGAGTCGCTCTGGCGGAGCGTGGACGCGGTCCTGACGACGAATCTGTACGGGATGCCGGACCGCGTCCGTGAACTGCGGGGACGGTGCGAGGAGTTGGGGATCCCGCTCTTCGAGGACGCCGCGCATGCCATCGGCACCCATGTCGAGGGCCAGGCGGTCGGCACCTTCGGTACGGCGGGCGCGTTCAGCCTCGGCAAGCACGTGGCGGGCAAGGCGGGCGGTTTCCTCGCGGTCGGCGACGTGCGCACCCGGCGTGAACTGGAGCGGCTGCGGGACGACTTGCTGCTGCCCGCGCGACTGCGCGCGGACGTGGCGACGGCGCTGCTCCCGCTGGCCCGCTCGGCCGTGCGCACCCTGCACCTGGTGCGTCCGGTCTGGCGGGCGGCCCAACGCCTCGGCCTCCTGGAGCGCGAGGGCTACCGGATGCCGCTCGAGGCCCCCCGCCTTGCCGTGTCCGGGACCCGGGCGCCGAACCTGCCCGCGTACGACTCCTGGTTACGCGTCGATCTGCACAGCTGGCGACAGCGCCACGGGCCGCTGGTGCGCGGCCAGTTGGCGCTGCGGCTCGCCGCCCTGGACG
Organism: Streptomyces sp. N35; assembly: GCF_016464295.1. Classification (NCBI taxonomy): domain Bacteria; kingdom Bacillati; phylum Actinomycetota; class Actinomycetes; order Kitasatosporales; family Streptomycetaceae; genus Streptomyces; species Streptomyces sp. N35. The sequence goes on from NZ_JAEIMH010000062.1 coordinate 54,460, forward strand.
GGAACCTGGCCCGGCGCCGCGCGGGCGTCACCGAGCTGACCGGCACCACCTGGGCCTCCCCGGCGCTGCGCGAACGCCTCGCCCACGACGGTCCGGTCGCGCTGTTCCGGGCCCCGCTCCTGGTTCGCGACCGCGACGTCCTGGTCGACCGGCTGGTCGGCCACGGCCTCGTGGTGGGCTATCTCTACGACCCGCCCCTGGACGACTACGCGGGCATGGAGTTCACCGACCCGTCCCCGTCGCCCGCGGCCGCGCGCTGGTTCGCGGCCCACGTCCTGCCGGCGGACCCGCTGCAGTCGGCCCGCATCATCCGAGCCCTGCACCGAGAGGGCGCCCAACCGTCCCGCTTCACCCCACCCCCGTCGGACGGCCACCCGCACACTCTGGGGGTGTCACCGGACGAGCGGGCTTCGTAGGGGAGGGGGCGGTCCTCTCACCCCCGCGCCCGCACCACCCCGTCGTACTGCCGCCGGGCTTCGGCGATGCGGCCCGTGGCCATGAACGCACCGCCGAGACGGGTGCGGATGTCCATCTCGAGCCAGGCGTAACTCGGTTCGGTCAGCGGGGAGAGCAACTGCAGTTGGCGCAAGGCCTGTCGGTGCAGCGGGATTGCCGCTTCGGGGTCGCCCTGTCCGTGCACCGCCGTGCCGAGCCGGGTCAGGCTCCGGGCGCCCAGGAACACCTCGCCGCCCTGTTCCGCCAGACGCACCGCCTCCGTCAGGAGCCGGGCGGCCTCGGCGTACCGGCCCTGGCGCAGGTGGATGTCGGCGCTGGAGCTGAGGATGCGGCCGAGCATGCGCGGGCGGCCGTCGGCCTCGGCGTGGCGGCGGGCCTCGGCGAAGCTGGTGAGCGCCGCCTCGCCGCGCCCTTCGAACTGGTGCGAGAGGCCCTGGATCAGCAGCGCCATCGAACCGAGCCAGTGGTCCTGCCGGACCCGGCACAGCGCCGCCGCCTCGGTGACATGGACGAGCGCCCGTGCGCCCCCGCCGACGCTCAGCGCGGTGGCGCCGAGGCCGGTCCGCGCGCGGGCCTCCTCGCCGGGGAAGCCCGGCCGGCGGGCGCGAGCGAGCGCCTCCGTGCACAGCGCCCGGGCCTCGGTGTAGCGGCGCTGGTGGATGGCGGTGTAGCCGAGGCAGGCGCGCAGGGCGAGCGGCATCCGCGGGTCGCCGGACCGGTCGGCGTGGGGGAGCGCCAGCTCGAGCGCGGTCTGGCTCTCGTGGTAGCGCCCTTGCCGTACGAAGTAGTCGGTGTACGCCTCCGCGATCCAGCACGCCAGGCCGTACTCCCCGAACGCGACGGCATGTCCGACGACATCGGGCAGGTCACCGCCGAAGGAGTCCAGCCAGCTCTCGGCCTCGCGCCAGTCGTCGAAGCGGCCATCGAAAGGGGCGTGCCCGGGGTCCTCGTCTTCATGCGAAGGCCCGCTGGGAAACCCGGCCGCCCCCCAGTCGCTCGCCGTCCGCGCGGCCGCAAGATGCAGCCGCAGCGCCCGCGTCCGCACCCCGGCGGCCTCGTCCGGCGCCGTCCGGGCGACCCGGCGCGCATGCACCCGTACGAGATCATGCAGCCGGTAGCGGCCGGGGCGCGGCTGCTGCACGAGGCTCGCGTCGACCAGACTCTCCAGGAGATCTTCGCTGTCGTAAGGGGGCGAGCCGAGCATCACCGCGGCCGTGCGCACATCGAACTCCACCGTCGGAGCGAGCCCCAACGCCCGGAAACCGCGCCGCTGTTCCGCTCCGAGCTGGTCGTAGGAGAGCCGGAATGCCGCCTCCACACTGCGGTCCCCGACGCTCAGCTCCCCGAGCAGCCGCTCGTCCCCGGCCATCCGCCCGACCAGGTACTCCACGCTCCACGCGGTGCGGTTCTGCAGCCGTGAGCCGGCGATCCGCAGCGCGAGCGGCAGCCCGTCGCAGAGCCGGGCGAGCCGCTCGGCCGCCGCGGGCTCCTCGGCGGCCCGCTCCGCGCCGATGAGGTGCGTGAGCAGCGAGACGGCCTGCATACGGTCGAGGGGCTCCAGTTCGACCCGCCGCTCGGCGTCGAGCTCCGCGAGCCGGCGGCGCCCGGCCACCAGGACCCCGCTGGCGGCGCCCGCCGGGGGCAGGGGGCGTACCCGTTCGGCGTCCGGCGCGTCCTGGCGCGGTCAACTCCCCCCAATCCCACTCGTCGCGGCGCGCCATGCCGCGGTCAACTCCTCCAGATCACTGGGGAGTTCGCCCTTCGCGGCGCCGAGCGATCTGAGCAGCCGCTGCAGCGCCTGCTCGGGGGTCTGGCGCCGCTGGGTGCTGTGTCCGCGCAGATCCACGAACAGGCAGCCGTCGGGGTAGCGGCCGCTCAGTTCCCGCGCGGCCCGCACGACCAGGGCGCTGTTGCCGACACCCGCCGGGCCGTGGACGGTTGTCACCGAGACGCCGCCGGGGGCGGACGGGGCGGTGAGCGCGGTGAGTTCGGTGTCACGGCCGATGAGGTGGCCGCCGTCGCCGGGGAGGGTGTTGACGGGGGGAGCCTTGACGGAGGCAGGGGGAGCCTTGGCGGAGGCGGGCGTCTCCCGCGCTCCGCTTTGCCGCAGCACAGCCTCATGGGCCCGCCGCAGCTCGGTGCCGGGATCGACGCCGAGCTCGTCCCGCAGCCGTCTGCGTATCTCCTCGAACGCCTTCAGTGCCTCGGCCCGCCGGCCGGCGCCGTGCAGGGCGCGGACGCGCAGGGCGGCGAGCGGCTCGTCGCAGGGGTCGGCGGCGAGCCCGGTGAGCTGATCGAGGACCTCGGCGAACTTCCCTGCCCCCAGGAGGCATTCGAGCCGCTGCACGCGTATCGCCTGGATCCTCAGCCGCAGCCGGGTGCGCTCGGTCTCGGCGAACGGACCCGGAAGGCCGGCGAGCGGGTCGCCGTGGACGAGGGTCAGCGCGCGGTCGAGGCGGGCGAGGGCGTCGGCAGGGCTCGCGGTGTCACGGGCTTCGCGGGCTTCGCGGGCGTGAAGCTCCAACTCGTCGCTGTCCAGGATCAGTTGCCGCTCCGCCAGCCGGTAGCCGCCCGCCTCGCCCCGTATCAGCGACTCCCCGGGCCGGGTCCCGGGCGGATCGAGCCCCTTGCGCAGCCCGTACACATAACTGGGCAGCACCTTCACACCGGTCGGCGGCGGCCGCTCGCCCCACACACCGTCCAGGAGCTGCTCACGGCTGACGACCCGGCCCGCCCGCAGCGCCAGCGCCACGAAGACGGCCTGCTGCCGCGCGGGCCCCAGACTCACGGGCACGGCGCCGCGACCGGCCCGCACGGGTCCGAGCACCGCAAGACGCAGACCCACGAGCCACCCCCGTCCCGTCGCGCGTCATGCGAGCCGCACCGGGCGGGCCGCATCATCAGAATTTCATCGGCATTGCAACGCCTTCCGCGACGGTTTGCAAGCGCGGCGGCCGCACCGGGGGAAACGGGCGCCGCGCCCCGGCCCCTCCAGGGGGAGGGCGGAGCCAGTTGGCGCTCACCGGCGGCACCTCTTTGACGGACCCCCTGTCCGAACGCGGCCTCTTCCTCACCCAGGACGCCGGCGACGCGACCGGCGCCCTCTACGTCTGCGTACGGGACGGACTGCCGGGCGGCTACCCGATCGGCTACGCCCTGCCGTCCCGTACGGGCACGTGGTTCGCGTACGCGCGCTCGCGCCCCGGCCGCATCTTCGCGTGCGACCAGGTGGACGCGGGACTGTGGAGCCTGGAGTCGGCCCTGCGCGCGGTGCTCTCCCACGCCCGCTACGGCGACGTCCTCTACGCCCTGGAACAGGCCACGGGCACGGACGTCACATACGTGGTGAAGGTGCCACGCTCCTGGGCCGCCCGCCTGGCGGACCTGCCCGGCATCACGGCCACCGGCCGCACCCTCCACCTCACGTCCCCGGCCGTCGCCCTCCTGCGCGGCCGGCCCGAACGGGACGGCTGCTACGCGGACTCGGCGGGCCGGCTGTGGCTGGAGGGGACGGCGTACGAGCTGCGACGCGAGGGGCGGGACCTCACCAGCTGATCCAGGCCCCCACCGGCAGATGGTCGCTGCCCGTCTCCGGCAGGACCCAGGAGCTCCGCGCCGCCACGCCCTTGAGCAGGATCTGGTCGATCCGTGCCATCGGGAACGAGGCAGGCCAGCTGAGGCCGAGGCCGTCGCCCGCCTCGGTCTGGGCCGAGTCGAGCCGGGAGGTGAGGCCCGCGAGCGCGCGGTCGTCCGTGGTGCCGTTCATGTCGCCGAGCACCACGACCCGTTCGCTCCTCTCGGCCGCGACGGCCTCGGCGAGCTTGGCCGCACCGGCGTCGCGCGAGGCGGTCCAGAAGCCGCCCCGGGGCATCACCCGGACCGCGCCCAGGTGCGCCACGTACACC
>NZ_JAEIMH010000063.1:0-55805 GCF_016464295.1 Streptomyces sp. N35
GACGCCATTGGACACTGCACGCTACCGGCAATCCGACCCCACCCGACGCCGCACCGCCCACACACCCGGACAGAGAACGACCCCAAGCCACCCACCACGGCGAGAGTCGCAGACATCGTCATGCGGAATATCGCGGCGGTGCGGGGCGCGACGTCCGGAACAACGACAGGTACGGCAACGGCCCGCAAAGAAGGGTGATTTGTGCCTTGAGAACCTCCTCCCGCCCTTGTTGTGGCCTGGCCGATCCGGCTCCCGGACGACCAAGTAGCCTGTAGGGCCCGATCTGTGACGGATCATTCGGCGGGAGTGCCTGCACGCGGTTCGTGTGGCCTCTGTCTTCCTGGTGAGGAAGCGCCTCGCCCCGGACCTTTCCTGCCCCGTCACTTGAGGCCGGCCAGGCGATGGTGTGTCGACGAACAGCAAGGTGTCAGCCGGTGCGGGATGGCCGCGTGGAGCGTGAGGAGGACAGAGGCGGGCCGATGAGGGCGCCGCGCCTCTGAGGGCGTATGACGCAATGGCGGGCGTTGAGTGATGCCGAAGTGGTCGAGTTCGCGGCACGGTTGCGGTCCTTGGACTGCACATGAGAGCTGGGGGCCACGCCGATGGCGAGGCGGTCGGCGCGGTTCCCGCGTCAGGCGCTGATGATCCGGCCGCGCTGGGAGCTGCTCGACACCGGGTTCAAGAAGGCCGGACGTGCCACCACCCGCGGGGGGAGTGCGCAGGACGGGCAGCTGGTGGAGCGCGTGAAGCTGCGCCTGACCGACTACACGGCCGAATGGGACCTGCCGCTGGACGCGTTCGTCAGGATGGCCGCCGCGCTGGGTACGTCGCTGGGCGCACCGACGGACCGCAGGCCGGGTGCGGATGCCGAGATTCACTGGGCCGGTGCGGACACCACGCTGGTGCTGCGTCACTCGGGAAGCGCGGTGTACCTGGAGCTGGCGACCAACGACCGGCTGGCCCTCGACGAGGAACTCCGGCAGATGGACGCGTACGAAGAGGGGCTGCTGTGACGGGTTGGGACGGGTTCGGCGAGGCTCTCGCCGAGGAGCTGGCGTCGCTGTCCGCCGGTTCGGTGCTGATCATCACAGAGGCCGGGCAGACCGGCAGGTACGCGCAGTTCCTGCAGAGTGATACCACACTCGAGGCCGAACTGGCCGGCGATCACCACCTTGACCCCGCACTGCGCGCCGGGGAAGCGGGCAGCGGGCTGATCGCCGATGCGGGGTGGAAGCCGCCCGTGGACACCGTCTACGGCCACAACTGGTGGGCGGAGCTGCCCTGGCCGTCGCCTTCGGCCGCGTACCGCGAACTGGCGGGGATGACCGTGACCGGGCTGCGCGACGGCCTGCGGATCACAGGACCGCAGGCACTCGTCTACGAGGCATGGGACGGGCGCAGGGGCAATCGCTCCCTGACCTTGCCCCACCTCGGCCTCGCCGCCCAGACCTGACGAAGGGCGGCGAGCGGCGCATGTCCGCACAGGAGGCGAAGGTGCGACGACTGGCGCGGCTCGCCGCACAGGTCGACTGGGCGAAGGTGATCGATCCCTACAGCACCGAGCGCTACGGCCCGCAGGTGCTTGATGAGCTCTGGTCGGCCGACCGCAGCACGGCCGACGAGATGTGCTCGACCCTGTACTACGTGGCCCTCGGTGACGGCAGTTCGGTGCGGGCCGCGGCCGCCGAGATGCTGCCGTTCCTCGTCGAGGCCGCCCGGGACCCGGACGTGACGGTGCGCTTCGACATCCTGCGGACGATCGCCGAGATCGCCGAGACGGGCAACGCCGCCCCCACCGCGGAGGTCGCCCCGCTCCTCAAGGGCAAGTGGCGTCCGACCGTCGACCCGGCGTGGCAGGCCGCCTGGGAGCAAGCCGCCGACGGGTTGCTGCCGCTGCTCGACGACGAGGACGGCCTCATCCGGGCCGGTGCGGTCCGCGCACTCGCACAGGCGGCCGCCCACGCGGACGCCCTTATTCCCGTCCTGCGGACGCGCTTCGAGAGCGAGCCCGACCTGTGGCCGGCCGAACGCTTCGTGCTGGCGGTCGGCGAACTCGCCCGCTACGCCGTCGGGCAGCGTGAAGAGGCCTTGGCGTGGCTGCGGTCGCGTATGACCGACGAAGGCAAGGGCGAGGAGCCCGACTTCGACGAGGACATCGACGCCTGGATCGCATGGGACGACGAAGTCCGCCACGACGTCCGGCTGTACGCCGTTGAGGCGCTGCGGCGCGCACTGCCCGACCATGCCGATCCTCGCCACGCCCGCGTCACCACCGACGCACTGCTCACCTCCGCCGGAGCATCGGTCGATTCTCCTGCGGAATACGTCGCCACGCGGATCGACGTCATCACCGAAGCCGACCGACGGCTCGGGGCGGACCTGCCCGGACGACTCGCCCTCGCCCACACGCTGTTGGGACACAACGACGCCGCGACGCGCGCGGGCGGCCTCCGGGTCGCTGCCGCACTGATGTCGCGCCGGCGCTCCGCGGTGCCCGAGCTCCTGCCGGCCGTAGCAGGGCTCGTGGACGACACAGATATGGACAACCGTCTGTTCGCTCTGCGCGTGCTCGCCATGTGCGGCGCGGCCGCGCGCCCGTGGGCCGACCGTATCGCCGCCCGCCTCACCGCGCCGGACGAGGTCGACGAATCGGTACGGGAGCACGCCAGTTGGGCGCTGAGCCGTATCGGCGACGACCGCTGCGTGCCCTTCCTCGCCGCATTGCTCACCGCCCGCGGAGGATTCACCACCGGCCGCACCGGTTCGACCGACCGCGGCTGGAACGCCGGCGACCTCAGTCTCGCCGAGGCGCTCGCCTCCTTCGCCGCACACACCGACGTGCTCCTCGACCCGCTCCTGGCCCGCCTCGCGACCTCGGCGCACCACCCGCACTCGTACTACTCGACCCTGCGCCGATGGCACCAGGACGGCGGGCGGGTCGTCCCGCGGCTGATCGAACTCCTCGATGACGACGCGACGTTGATGGCCGCCGCGCACGCCCTGCTCCGGCTGGACAGCGGCGCCGTCGCCGTCGCCCATCGCGACCGGCTGCGCCGACGGCTGAGGCACCCGGCAGCCTCGGGCTACCCGGACCTCGCCTCCATCAGCCCTTTCGAGTACCACGCACTCACCGGGGACGACGAGCCCGTACGCGCCCTGCTGCGCTCGACCGAGCACAGCGGCTTCCCGAAACCCGGCCCCGGACTGCCGGAGCCCACCCTGCTCCGAGCCTGCGTCACGCTCGGCGCATCACTCGGCGCATCACTCGGCGCCTCGGCGGCAGACCGGCTGCGCGAGTTGTTCCACGAGGCGCTGAGCAGGAAGCCCGCCCGCTGGTCCGATGCACCCAAGGGTGCCGTGCAACGGGCCCGGGCGCTGTGGCGGGTCACCGGTGATCCGGATGAAGTGCTGCCCGGACTCCTGGAGTTGACGGCGCGCAGCGCGGACGATGTCCACCAGACCCCGGATGGCACGGAGGCCCTGCTGCTGCTTGCCGAGGTCGCCGCCACGCGTCCTCCCGTCGCCGAACGTGTCGCGCGGCAGCTGTCCGCCACCGCCAGGGCGCGGATCGGACACGGCAACAGCTTCGACGCGATGCAGGCCGTCGGGAGCCTGTGGCAGCTCACCTCCGCCCCGCAGCAGGTCGTCCAGGCCCTGGTCGACCTCGTCGGAATCTGCCCGCCACCCGGCAGCGCCGGCGCCACCATCCTCGACCCGCTGCGCCTCCTCGCCCAAGTCGCCGCCGTCCACCCGGCGTCCGTCACCCCGGCCCTACCTGCGCTGCACGCCCTCCTCGAGACGGACGAACGTCCCGTACGTCACGACCACTGGGGTGCCGTCCACGATGACGACGCCTTGTGCGCGGCGGTTCGAGCGGTACTGGATGCCGCTGCCGTGCGCGATGCCACCAACGTCGAGGACACCGCAGGAGAGGAGAGCGTTCCGGGCGCCTGAGGGGGCGCCGGGTTCCGCGGAGTGGATGCCTTGCGGGTGGCGCAGGTGGCAGGGTTGATCACCAGCGGAGTACGCGATGGCACGGGGGAGTTGTGGTGCAGGGGCGTTGGCTGGAGCCGTATGTCGTGGACGGGCAGTACGAGGTGTGGATGGTCCATGAGCAGGGAGGCATGGGGCTTGTCCACCGTGTGAAGCACCTCGAGTGGGGCGTCATGCTGGCCATGAAGTCGCCCCGCCCGGAGCTGCTCGCCGGCGCGGGCTTCCTCGACCGGTTCGTGGCCGAGGCCGAGACCTGGGTGTCCCTCGGACTGCATCCGCATGTGTGCGGCTGCCATTACGTGCGCACGATCGACGGCATACCGCGCGTCTTCTCCGAGTACGTCAGCGGCGGCAGCGTTGCCGACTGGATCCGTGACGGGCGGCTGCACGAGGGCCGGCCCGCCGAAGCCCTGGCCCGTATCGTCGACTTCGCCATCCAGGTCGCCTGGGGTCTCGACTACGCGCACAGCCGCGGTCTCGTCCATCAGGACGTCAAGCCCGGCAACGTACTCGTCGACCTCGACGACACGGTCAAGGTCACCGACTTCGGTCTCGCCCGGGCCCTCGCGAGCACCGCCGCGAGCACCCAGCCCGACGCCGAGCAGGATGAGCGCTCTCTGCTCGTCACCCACGCCGGCCTCACCCTCGCCTACGCCTCGCCCGAACAGGCCGCCGGCGAGCGCGTCAGCCGCCGCACCGATGTGTACAGCTTCGGCGTCCTGGTCCTCGAGATGTTCACAGGCGAGGTGACCTGGCTGGCCGGTCCCGCCGCGGGAGAGGCCCTGGCCGAATACCGGGCCGACAACGAGGACGGGCCGCCCATGCCGTACGGCATCGGCGCCCTCCTCGCCCGCTGCCTGCGCCGGGATCCCGCCCGCAGGCCGGCCTCGCTGGCGGACGTGGCGGACGTACTGACCGGCCTGTACGAGGACATGACCGGCACCCCCTACCCACGTGCACGACCGGCCGGGGCCGATCTCCGCGCCGACGAGCTGAACAACCGTGCCCTCTCCCTCCTCGACCTCGGCCGCACCGCCGACGCGGAGGAGGCCTTCGAGGCCGCGCTCGCCGCGGACCCGCGTCATCTCGTCGCGACGTACAACCACGGCCTGCATCAGTGGCGGCAGGGCAAGCTGCTCGACGACGAATTCGTCGCCTCACTGGAAAGCCTCCGTGCCGATACCGCCACCGACGCCTGGCAGGCCCGCCATCTCCTGGCCCAGGTCCACCTGGAGCGCGCCGATCACCGCAGCGTCGAGCCGCTCCTGGAGGAAATGGACAGCGCCCGCCCCCGCACCGAGGAGGCCGCGGCGCTGCGCACCGCGCTCGGCGCCGGCCAGGGCACCACGGACCGCTCCCAACCGCTGCCCTGGAAGGAAATCTGGAAGGGCAGGCCGGGGCAGGTGCGGCTGTACCCGGACGGGAGTTGGGCGCTGGCCGGCGGGCCCGGCGGCCTGGTCCAGCTCTGGCACCTGCCGACCGGCGAAGTCCACCGCACCCTCACCGGCCACGACACGGATATCGTCGCCGTCGATGCCACGTCCCGCCGAGCGGTCACCGCCGATGCCGGTGGCGTCGTACGGCAGTGGGACCTGCCCGAGGACCGCCGGCTCGGGGTCAAGCGGCTGCCGCAGGTCAGCGAGGTGCGCCTGACTCCCGACGCCCGCACCGTCGTGGCGCTGGCCGGCGCAGGCCTCACCGCCTGGGGCTTCCCCGACGGGCAGCCTTACGTCCTCACCTCGCAGGAGGGCATCACCGCATTCGACGTGAGCAACGACCGCGCCCTCACCCTTACCGGTCACGACACCGTTCAGGCCTGGGATCTCGACTCCCGCAGTCTCCTGTGGACCATGCCGGCGCACCGTCATCAGGTCGACACCGTCGCCCTCAGCCGCGACGGCCGGCGTGCCGTCGTTGCCGCGATCAACAGTCCGCGCCGGCACGAACTCAAGGTGTGGGACATCGACCAGAGCCGGGAGATCGCTACCATGACCGCCCCGGGCTGGACGGTGACGAGGCTCGTCCTCAGCCCGGACGGTCGCTACGCACTCTCCGGGGTCGAGGACGAGAGCCGTATACGTCTGTGGGATCTGGACCGAGGCCGGTGCCTGCGGACCTTCGAAGGCCACAACACACGCTTCGGGGAGCTGCGGCTGCGACTCGGCGACCGCGCGGCGACGATCATGGACATGGACAACGCGCGGTGGCTGCAGTGGGATCCCCCGGGCACGTTCACCGCCACCCCGGTGCTCGCCAGGCCTCGGCGCCAGGCCGACCTCGACCGCCACGGACGCTGGAGTGCCGCGCTCCTGGCCGGCGCCGAGAAGGCCCTTGCCGCGGGCCGGACTTCGGTGGCGGTGGATCTGGTGCAGCGCGCCAGGGCCGTGCCCGGCCACGCAAGCGACCCGAGGGCGCTGGAACTGTGGCGGGTCCTCGGCGCCGAGACGGTGCGCTGCGGGGTGCGGTCGGTGCGTGCGGCGTGGGAACTGACGGACATCCAGTCGGTGGGGTCGGTGGCGATCTCCCCGGACGGTGTGAAGGTCTGTGCGTCGGGCGGCGGGCAGGTCCGGCTGTGGGACACGACGACCGGGGTGCAGCTCGCGACCTGGAAGGACGACGGTACGGGGGCGGTCGCGCTCCTGTCGGACGGGCGCCGGGTGGTGGCCAGCGGGCAGCGGCGCATCGTCATGCGGTCGGCCCCGCACGGCCACTGGCCCGTGGTGCTGAACACGGATCCGAGCGACGGACTGCGGGGCCGTCGCGGTACGGGGGCGACGGGGGATCGCGGAACGGCGTCGGTGAGTGCGGACGGGTTGGTGCTGACGGCTTGCCTGGACGGCGAGTTGCGGCTGTGGGACCTGACGGCCGTCGATTTGGTACGGACGCTGCCGGGCGGTCAGTCCAACAGCGTGTGGCTCAGCGCCGATGCGCGGCGTGCGGTGTCCGCCGGCTTCGACGGCACGCTGCACATCTGGGACATGGAGTCCGGTACGGAAGTGACCGCCGCGCACCCAGGTGTCTGGGTGACGTCGGTGTGTCTGAGCGCGGACGGCCGGATCGTGCTGAGCGCCGGGCAGCACGGGGACTGGACGCTGTGGGTGACCGACGCGGCGACCGGAGAGTTCGTACGGGGACTGAGCAAGGAGCGGGACGACGAGGACGTGGTCTGGACGGTGCGGCTGAGCTCGGACGGGCTGTTCGCGTTCTCGGGGGACGAGGAGGGCGATGTACGGATCTGGGAGATCGCCACGGGACGGCACATCCGGACGCTGGAAGGGCATACCGGACGGGTCAACGGTTTGGCGCTGACGCCGGACGACCGCTACCTGCTGTCGGGCAGCGAGGACGGCAGCGTGCGGTTGTGGGAACTGGACTGGGAGCTGACAGCCGCAAGATGACGTTCAGCGGCTGGTGTTGGCGGGTGCCAAGTGCTGCGGGACGGGGGAGGGGCTCGATGGTCGCGTTCGGGATGGGGGACAGGGATCCGATGGTCGCGACAGATGGCGGCGCGCCATGAGCGCAGACATGAGCGGGAACCCCGCCTACGCCGACAGCGTGCTGTTCGTGCTGGCCCGGGCCCTCGTCGAGGCGCGTTCCGGCCGGGCGCTCGAGGTCGAGCCGGATCACCTGCTGGTGGGGATAGGCACATTGTGCCGTCCTGATCTGGCGGCGATCCTTGCGCGCGGCCGGCAGGAATCGGGCGTACGGGAAGCGATGGAGGCCGATGCCCAGCGCGTCATGGTGTGCTTCGCCCGCGCCGGAATCAGCCCGCGCCGGCTGCGCCGCAGTCTGCGCGAGGCGCTCGCCGTCGAAGGCGGTCCCGCTGGTGGCGAGCGTCCGATGAGCCGCGCCGCACGCAGGGCCCTGCGCCGCGCCACGGAGCTGGCCGGCCCGGAGAAGGCCGGCGCCGTGCAGCTGCTGCAAGCCGTGCTCGGCGAACTCACGCCCGTGGGCCGGTTCGTCCTCACGTCGTACGGGATCAGCAACGCCAGTGCGGCGTTCTTCCCCGAGGTGCCCGACACACCTCATCTCGACCTGTACGGACGCGATGTGAGCGCTCTGGCACGGGCCGGCAAACTGCCGAGGCTCATCGGCCGCGGCACCGAGCTGCGTACCCTCGCCCGCATCCTCATCCGACAGCGCAAGGCGAACGCGGTCCTCGTCGGCCACGCGGGTACCGGCAAGACCGGCATCGTCGAAGGCCTCGCCCAGCGGCTCGCGTCGCCCGGCGCTCCCGCCGAGCTGGCCGGGGCGCGGATCGTGGAGCTGTCCATGTCGGCGCTGCTGGCGGGCGCGCAGTACCGCGGGGACTTCGAAGCGAGGATGCAAGCGGTCCTGGCCGAGGCGCGGGACGCGCCGGAGGTGATCCTCTTCATCGATGAGCTGCACACCGTCCTGCGGGCCGGCGGGCGCGGGGCCGGCGACGCCGCGAACATCCTCAAGCCCGCGCTCGCCCGAGGTGAGCTGCGGTGCATCGGGGCCACGACGCCCGGCGAATACCGTCGCGACATCGAGGACGATCCGGCGCTGCAGCGCCGCTTCGAGGTCGTCTGGGTCGACGAGCCCGACCGGGACGAGGCGGTGGCGATACTCAACGGCGTCGCCGAATCGTTCGCCGCGCACCACGGTGTACGGATCGAGCCGGAGGCGGTGGAGGCTGCCGTGGATCTGGCCATCCGTCATCTGCCCGATCAGCGACTGCCGGACAAGGCCATCGATGTCCTCGACCATGCGTGCGCGGCGGCCCGTATCCGCACGCTGAGTCCGGACACCGAGCCGGAGCCGGCGCTGCCGATCGGCCGGGACGAGGTGGCGGCGGTCGTCGCCGAACGGGCCCGGCTGCCGCTGCACCAGGTGGCGCGGGCGGAGGCGGACCGACTGCTTGCGATGGAGGAGCAGCTGCGCCGCCGTGTGGTCGGGCAGGACGAGGCCGTACGGGCCGTGGCCGAGGTGGTGCGCACCGGACGGTCCGGACTCGGCGATCCGCGGCGACCTGTGGGGGTGCTGCTCTTCGCGGGGCCGACCGGCACGGGGAAGACGGAACTGGCCAAGGCCCTGGCTGAGTTCCTCTTCGCCGACGAGCGGCGGCTGGTCCGTATCGACCTGTCCGAGTACAAGGAGCGGCACGCCGTTTCGCGGCTGCTCGGTGCGCCACCGGGATACGTCGGACATGACCGCGAGGGACAGCTGAGCGGGCCGCTCCGGGACCATCCGCACAGTGTGGTGCTCTTCGACGAGGTGGAGAAGGCGCATCCGGAAGTCCTGGACGTACTGCTGCAGATCTGCGACGAGGGTCAGCTGACGGATGCGCGCGGGCGGCGGGTGCCGTTCTCCGAGGCGGTCGTGATCCTTACGTCGAATCTGGGCACAGGGGTGGCTGCGCGGCCGACGGGAGGCTTCGGATTCGCAGGGGCGCCGCCGGTCGCCGTCGCGTCCCCGGGCGGAACCGGGGAGCCCGCAGTCAGGGGTGGCCCGCGCGCCGCCGGACCCGGTCCCGAGGACCCCGCGCACCGGCCGGTCCTCGACGCCCTGCGCCGGCACCTGCGTCCCGAACTCCTGGGCCGGATCGCCCGGATCGTCGTGTTCTCCCCGCTGGCCGACGCCGATCTGGAGCCCGTGCTCGACAAGATCCTCGAGCGCGTCCACGCGCGTCTGGCCGCCCGCGCCGTCACCCTGACCCTCACCCCCGCGGCCCGTGCCCTGCTCCTGCGCCACGGCAGCGACCGCCGGGCCGGCGCACGCTTCCTGGAGCAGTCCGTCGAACGCCTCCTCGTCCAGCCCCTCGCCCGCGCCCTTCTCAGCGGCGACATCCTCGACGGCGCGCCGGTCCGTGCGGATGCCGCGGGCGGGGCACTGACCTTCGTAACGGAGCAGCCCTGATGACGCCGCCGCCCGCCACCGTCAAGCTCACGCTCGTCAAGGGACGCCTCGACCCGGCCGAGAACGTCTACGACGGCCGCGCCACCTGCGTCATCGGCCGCGCCGCCGACTGCTCGCCGCGGCTGCCGAACGACGAGCACCATCGCACCGTCTCCCGCCACCATTGCCTGATCGACATCAACCCGCCCGACATCCGCATCCGTGACTTCGGCAGCCTCAACGGAACCTACGTGAACGGCGAGAAGATCGGCCAACGCCGTGAGGGTCTCACCCCCGCCGAGGCCGCGGGCGACTCCTACCCCGAACACGATCTGTCCGACGGCGACGAGATCCGCATCGGCGACACCGTGCTGCGCGTCGGCGTCACGCGAGCGCAGTCCACCCTCGTCCTCGGGGCCTGCGCCCGATGCGGCCGCGAGGTGGGCGGCGCCGGCCGGGACGGCGAAGTGCTGTGCGCTGTCTGCCAGTCGGAACCCGCCGCCGTGCTGAGGCAGCTGCTAGAGCAGGCGAAGGGCGGGCGCGCCGACCTGAAGGCCATCCACGGCTACACCGTGCTGCGCGAGCTCGGCCGGGGCGGAATGGGCGCGGTGTATCTGGCGCGGCACGAGTCGACCGGCGAGGAGGTGGCGCTCAAGGTGATGCTGCCCAAGGTCGCGGCGAACGCCACGGCACGGGCCCGCTTCCTGCGCGAGGTGGGGCTGACCCGGGCACTGCGCCACCCGCACGTGGTCGCCCTGCACGACGCGGGCTTCGCAGGCGGCACCTTCTATCTGACCACCGAGTACTGCACCGGCGGCAGCCTCGACCACCTCCTGGCCGAACGCGGCGGCCGCCTCCCCGCGGACGAGGCCGTCCCGCTGGCCCTGCAGGCCCTGCGCGGACTGGAGCACGCCCATGAGCAGGGCGTCATCCACCGCGATCTCACCCCGTCCAACATTCTCCTGGACGGCTCCATGACGGCGAAGATCGCGGACTTCGGCATCGGCAAGGCCTTCGACCAGGCCGGCCTCAGCGGCCTCACCCGGACCGGTGCGACGGCGGGCAAGCCGATGTTCATGCCACGCCAACAGGTCGTCAACTTCCGCAAGGCGCCGCCCGCGGTGGACGTCTGGGCGCTCGCCGCCTGCCTCTATCACGCGCTCACCGGGAAGACACCCCGTGAATTCCCTCGGGGGAAGGACCCCTGGCAGGTCGTCCTGCAGGAGCCGGCCGTTCCCATTCGCCGGCGCGATCCCAGTGTGCCGCTGCCGCTCGCGGACGTCATCGATCAGGCCCTGCGCGAACGCCCGGAGATCGGCTTCCGGAGCGCCGCGGACTTCCGGATCGCGCTGGAACAGGCCACGTAATCGCCGCAAATCCCCACCCGGAAGCGACAGTTGCGCGCATGCCCCTCAGAAATAGACATCCACGGCCGCGCTCAACTCATCCGTCCATTCAACGGATGCCGGAGGCTCATACCCCGCAGCACGCACATGCGCGACGAACTCGACCGGGATCACCAGCGGCTGCTGCGTCAGATACTCGATGGAGTCCACCCGCCACAGCCACACTCCGTCCGAATGCAGCGAGGGACCGCCAGGGATGTGCCGGTCCTCCTCGAAGAAGTGCGGCTCGGCGGTCATGACGTCGAAGACACCGGGCCCCCGGCGCAGGTAAGTCAACACGGCGTCCCGGTCGCGCAGTTCCTCCGTGGCCACGGAGTCGTAGAACGACGGCAGGTGGTCGTGCCGGCCCCCGTACATCTCCCGGTACATCCCAACGGTCTTCAACTCCACGGCAGCGTCCCCCTTCTTCTCTTCGTGATCCACGCTACGTGACCCCGGCCAGTTCCCGCCGCGAGCCGGCGAGCCAGGGCTACTGGTGCGGGTCCGGCCAGGTGTCGACCAGGGCGCGGTCGTCGGGGAAGCGGGGGCCGGGGACCCTGTCATGGACGGGGCGGCCGTTGAGCCAGCAGATCGTGACGTGGTCGGACTCGGTGTCTAGCAGGCAGCACACCCCGCCGCAGGCGGCGGTCAGGTCGGTGAACACGGCGCGCATGTTGGGGGAGCGTTCGAACATCCGGCTCATGGACGAGGTGGCCGCGCAGAAGTCCAGTGAGGCGTATCCCGGGTGGAGTCGCGACGCGAACGTGACCCTCAGGTAGACGTAGCCGACCTGAATGCGGCCGAGCTCGTCGGGCTCGGTGGGGCGGCCGGCGCGGTCCTCGAGGACAGCGTCGTCAGGGGCGACCATGATGCTGGTGTCGAGTTCGAGCGTGGCGGCGGTGGAGCAGTCGACCGGATCGCTCTTGAACTGCGAGGTGTAAGGGACCTCGAGTCCGATGCCGCCGGGCAATGTGAGGGAGAGCGGCGGTACGTGGCGCTCCCGCGGTGCCAGCTCGGTGAGTGCGGTCAGCGCGGTGGCGACGTTGCGCGCGGGCACGAAGATCTCGTAGCTGTAGTCAAGTCCCATGCCGTACTCCCGGAGCTGCTGCCCCGCCCTGTGGCCGAGCAGCAGCATCGTGGCATGGGCCTGACGTATGCGCGCGGGCATTTTCTCTTCAGGGGTCGACCTGGTAGTCGCCGTCGTAGTAGGAAACGCAGAGCTTGACCCCCACCTGCGGGCTCGCGCCGAACTGGGTGTCGAAGGTCGTCACGGTCGTTCTGCACGCCGGAGCGTTGTCAGCGGCGTGCGCCGGGGAGAACGACACCTGGCCGGCGTCGATGCGAACCGACTGGCAGCAGCATTTCGCGTCCTTCTGCAGCGACGCGCTCTACTTCTCCTTCCCCACCTGACGGGGGCTTGCGGAGCGGTGCCGCCGAGCTGCTACGCCCTGCGGGGACGCTCGAGGCCGAAGACGTCCTGGAGCCTGTTCAGCTCCTTCTCGGCGACCGACCGTACGTCGCCGGGGACGTCCCCGAGCTCCTTGACGAGCTCCTCGTAGATCGGCGCATCGGTGCTGGCGTTCACTGCGGTTTCCATTCCTTGGCTCACATGCTGGTGGCCGGCGCGCTGGGCGACGGACCCCGGGGAGTCTACGGCGGCGTCTGACCTGGCCTGCACCCGGTGTCCCCACCTATGACCGGTACCGTCCGCTGTCCAGCACGTGCCGTTCGGTGCGAACGGCCACACGATTGAGCTCTTGTAAATAACATGACCCTGCTCGCCGTGGTGTGGTTCGGCGGTCGGATCAACGGTGCGAAGGGGTGGGTGTGCAGAGTGAGTGTGCATCGGTACAAGGCAGTCGCTGTGCGGCAGTTGGCCGAGGCGGTGGAGAGGGTGGCACCGAAGGACCCTGCGGCCTGGGAGGACCGCAAGCCGATCGCAGGCACGTTGGGGCTGCCGACGAAGGTCTCCAGAGCACGGGCCCGGCAGTTGTGGATGGTGGTCGCCATGTGGGACCGAGCCTTGGAACACAGTGAGTTCCCGGCCCGGGCCCGCCGCTCGGCAGCGGAGCTTTTCACGGCGCGTGCGCTGCGAAGGTTCTGGGAGCTTGCACAGACGGGGGAGCTGAGAACGCTCGCACCGGAGGCAGGGCGTGATCCGGTACTGCCCCTGGCCACGCTGCGTATCGTGCGGGATTGCCTGAAGATTCTTGCCCCTCTGGCCGCGCCCGCTCGCCGGCAGGTCTGGCTGCCCTCTGTGCAGCAGCCCGAACTCAAAACACCGGTACGCACGGAACCCTTGGCCACCTTGTACAGGCGGCTGGCAGATCTGGCGGCGAAAGGGCCACTCGAACGGGACGGCATCAGGCTGTCGTACGAGGACCGGTCACGTCTGCTGGCGATGGTGGCGATCCTGCTCCGTGCCGCACCGCGCTCCGGTGAACTCGCGGCGCTTCGGCTCTCCGATCTGGCACCCGCGGAGCGGGCCGTGGCGGTGCGCCGCCGGCAGCAGAAGGCATCGCCGAACCGAGCGGAGGAGATCGCCGAGGTGGCCGGTGTGTCTGCGTCGACCGTGCGATCCGTTCTGTGGGGGCAGCGCCGTCAGGTCTCCGAGGCCACGTATCACCGCGTCGTCGCGGCGCGGGACGCGCTGGCACCTCTGCCCGAAGTCGAGTGGTACGCA
Source organism: Streptomyces sp. N35 (assembly GCF_016464295.1). Taxonomy (NCBI): domain Bacteria; kingdom Bacillati; phylum Actinomycetota; class Actinomycetes; order Kitasatosporales; family Streptomycetaceae; genus Streptomyces; species Streptomyces sp. N35. The sequence continues at coordinate 13,921 of NZ_JAEIMH010000063.1, forward strand.
CTGGGGGAGGGAGGGTGGGCGGCGGTGCGGCAATGGCTCACGGTCCGGAAGGAGTTGATCGAATCCAGCTCTCTGGAGGGTGGTGAGCCCGGGCTGTGGGTGACCTTGGTGCCCACCAAGGCGGGGCCGCCGGGCATCACTTTGCGGGCTCAGGGCCTGACGCAGGCGTTCGCGCGCGGCATGAGGGCCCTGAACTGGGTGATGGCCGGACATCACGGGTGGGAGCCGATGCCCGTCCGCATGGAGCAGGTCCGCCGTGCCATATCCGTCGAGTCCATTGCCGGCTTCGGAGGCCCTGGTAAATAACATGACCTGGCGCGCGGTCCGCTCCGCAGACTCGCAGCGCCGTCGCTACGCGACGGATCAGCCGTCACAGCACCGCTCCGCGGTGCCCTTCGAGGAGCGCTCCGCGCTCCGGAGCAGAGGAAGGCTCCGCCTTCCAAGAACGGGGAAGGCTCCGCCTTCCAAGACGAGAAACTGGAGCGCTCCGCGCTCCCGCCGGCTCCTTCGTACTCGAGCGCAGCTCGCGCCTCGGCACCTCTCAGGGGGAGGGGATCGGCTCCGTACCGTGAGGATCCGCCGTACCGTGGTATGCCCCATGCCAGTGGATCACGGCCCCGGCGGCACGCTAGTGATGCTCGAGGGACATCTCCCACGCTGTACGGGCGCGGCGCTACGGCCGGCATGACGCTCCGGGGGCCATGACCGATGTGTGAAGGCAGAACATCCGAGTCCGGACTGCCCATTGAGCCGCTCTACGGGCCACAGGACCTTGAAGGCTGGGACCCGGCGAAGCTGGGTGAGCCCGGAGCGTATCCGTACACGCGTGGTGTGTACCGGTCGATGTACACCGGCCGACCGTGGACGATGAGGCAGTACGCGGGGTTCGGTACGGCTGCGGAGTCCAATGCCCGCTACCGGCAGCTGATCGCCCACGGTACGACCGGTCTGTCGGTGGCCTTCGATCTGCCCACCCAGATGGGCCACGACTCGGACGCGCCGATCGCGCATGGTGAAGTCGGCAAGGTGGGGGTCGCCATCGACTCCATCGAGGACATGCGGGTGCTGTTCGACTCGATTCCGTTGGACCGGGTGTCGACGTCGATGACGATCAACGCACCGGCCGCCTTGCTGCTGCTCCTGTACCAACTGGTCGCCGAGGAGCAGGGGGTGGGCGCGGAGCAGCTGACGGGCACGATCCAGAACGACGTACTGAAGGAGTACATCGCCCGGGGCACCTACATTTTCCCGCCCAAGCCGTCGCTGCGGTTGGTCGCGGACATCTTCCAGTACTGCCGGGCGGAGATTCCGAAGTGGAACACCATCTCCATCTCCGGCTACCACATGGCGGAGGCGGGGGCCTCGCCCGCGCAGGAGATCGCCTTCACGCTCGCCGACGGCATCGAATACGTGCGTACGGCCGTGGCCGCCGGTATGGATGTGGACGACTTCGCGCCTCGGCTTTCGTTCTTCTTCGTGGCTCGCACCACCCTCCTGGAGGAGGTGGCGAAGTTCCGTGCCGCGCGCCGGATCTGGGCGCGGGTGATGCGGGAGGAGTTCGGGGCGGTCAACCCGAAGTCGATGATGCTGCGGTTCCACACGCAGACGGCCGGCGTGCAACTCACGGCCCAGCAGCCCGAGGTGAACCTGGTCCGGGTCGCGGTGCAGGGACTGGCCGCGGTTCTCGGCGGCACGCAGTCACTGCACACCAACTCCTTCGACGAGGCCATTGCCCTGCCCACGGACAAGTCGGCCCGACTGGCCCTGCGTACGCAGCAGGTCCTCGCCTACGAAACGGACGTCACCGCGACCGTGGATCCCTTCGCCGGCTCCTACGTGGTGGAGAAGCTGACCGATGACGTCGAGACGGCAGTCGTCGAACTGATGGACAAGGTGCAGGACTTGGGCGGTGCCGTCGCCGCCATCGAACGCGGCTTCCAGAAGGACGAGATCGAACGCAACGCCTACCGCATCGCTCTGCAGACCGACTCCGGCGAACGCGTCGTCGTCGGGGTCAACCGCTACCAGCTCGATGAAGAAGAGCCCTATGAGCCGCTGCGCGTCGACCCCGCCATCGAAGCCCAACAGGCCGAACGCCTCGCCCAACTGCGTGCGCAGCGTGACCAGTCCGCCGTCGACGAGGCCCTGACCGCGCTGCAGAAGGCCGCTCAGGGTGAGGACAATCTCCTCTACCCGATGAAGGACGCTCTGCGGGCCCGGGCGACCGTCGGCGAGGTCTGCAACGCGCTGCGCGAGATCTGGGGTACCTACGTCCCCGGAGACACGTTCTGAGCTCGTCCCCGTATCCCGTCGATGCTTTGAGGATTCAGATGCCGACCGAGACCTCTGCCGTACCGATTCGCGTGGTGGTCGCCAAGCCGGGCCTGGACGGGCACGACCGTGGCGCCAAGGTCATCGCCCGGGCCCTGCGGGACGCGGGGGTGGAGGTCATCTATACCGGCCTGCACCAGACGCCACGGCAGATCGTGGACACGGCGGTACAGGAGGATGTCGACGCCATCGGGCTTTCCGTGCTGTCGGGCGCCCATATGACCCTGTTCGCCGATGTGCTGAGGCTCCTGCGGGAGGAAGGTGCCGAGGACATCACGGTGTTCGGCGGCGGCATCATTCCCGAGGCCGACATCGACGCGCTGCACCGGATGGGGGTGGCCGCTCTGTTCACCCCCGGCACGCCCACCCATGTGGTGACCGAGTGGGTGCGGGACAGCATGCGGGTCGTGGGCCGTGCGTGAGCCGCGCGGCGGCCGTACCAGGTGGTGATCTCCTCCCCGGCACGGCCTGAACCGCCGTCGGCTAGGGGGCGGTTCGGGTCCAGGTGACCGGCAGGGCATGGACGCCGTAGATGTTCATGTTGGTCCGCAGGGGCACATCGTCCGCAGGCACGGCGAGGCGCAGGTCGGGGAACCGGCGCAGCAGGCCGGCGAATCCGGCGCGCATCTCGATCCGGGCCAGTTGCTGGCCCAGGCACTGGTGGACGCCGTGGCCGAAGGAGAGGTGGCCGCGGGCTGTGCGACGGATGTCCAGCGTGTCCGGGTTCTCGAACCGCTCGGGGTCGCGGTTGGCCGCCAGCAGGGAGACCACGACCGTGGAGCCTTCGGGGATGGTGGTGCCTTCGAGCTCGATGTCCTGCGTCGCGTAGCGGTAGAAGACGTCGGCGACGGAGCAGTAGCGCAGGAGCTCCTCGACCGCGTCGGGAGCCAGCTCCGGGTGTTCTCGCAATTCGGCCAGCTGCGCGGGGTGTTCGAGGAGGGCGAAGGTGCCGAGCCCCAGCATGTTGGTCGTGGTCTCGTAGCCCGCCAGCAGCAACAAGAAGGCGACGCCGGTCACTTCGTCCAGGCCGAGGTCGTCGCGGCCGGCCAGGTCGGACAGGAGGTCGTCGGCGGGTTCGGCGCGCTTGCGTGCGACCAGTTCGCCCAGAAACGTTGTGAGGCTCACGTACGCCGCGATCTTCTCCTCGAGCACCACGTCCTTCTCCATGAACTTGGTGGTGTCGGCCTGGAACTTGTCCCGGTGCTCGAAGGGGACGCCGAGCATTTCGCAGATCACCAGCACGGGCACCGGCAGGGCGAACTCCTTGACCAGGTCCACCTCTCCCGTCAGCCGCACCATGTCCTCGAGGCGCCGCTCGACGATGTCGACGATGTGCTCCTCGAGTTGCTTCATGCGCCGGGCAGTGAAAGCTCCCGTGAGCATCCGCCGCAGCCGGGTGTGGTCCGGCGGGTCCATGCTGATGAACAGGCCCGGCTCCTGCGGGGAGGGCTCGGTGACGGGCGGCATGCCCGGGATCTCGTACGGGATGTGGAGGGGGCCGAGGTCCTGACGGGAGCTGAACCGGGTGTCGGCCAGGAGCGTTCGGGCCGCGCTGTACCCGGTGACCAGCCAGCCGTGGTGGCCGTCGGGGAAGGTCATCGGGCTGACGGGGGTGGTCCCGCGCAACCGTGTGATGGCTCGGGGCGGGTTGAAGGGTCCTGCGTCGCGGTCCATGGGCAGGCCGTGCGGGGGAGGGGATGCTTGGTTCACAGTTCTTCCTCTCGACACGCGTGGCGCCAGGATGGCACCCAGGGGTGCCATTGTGGCACATTCCGGCTTGCGGTGCTCAGGCCGGCTTCCGGTGGACTCGTATGCCGACGTCCGCAGCGTCCGACCTGGGCTGTCTGCCCCTATTGCAAGGGAAGTTGACCCATACGGCAGTGGCCGGGCGCAGCGGTTCTCGTCAAAGGGGTGCGTGTGACGCAGCGGCCTCACGGGCCGGCATCTCGTGCGGTGCGGTTGACCTTCCTGTCGCCTGCCTGTCGGTCGAGGTGGAAATGGCGCCACTCGACGACTGCGTGGCGCCATGGCGGAGAGGGCTGCTGCGCCGGCTGATCCAGAGGTGGAGTCCAACCAGCGTCGACGGCGGCTCGAGCCGGGGCGGGCACGGTGGAGCATGCCCGCCTTGCCTGCCGGAAGGAATGTGTACCCATGGCTCAGGCCCCGTGGAACGTGAAGTTCGAGAAGATCCTGCGGCAGGTCCTGCCCGGCGTCGGGGACAACGACCCCATCGATGCGGCTGTCCCGATGTCGGCATACGGGCTTGATTCCATGGCCCTGATCCAGATCGTCAGCGCCTTGGAGTCCGCCTGGGGGGTCAGCCTCGCCGGACAGCTCGCGGTTCCCGTGCGCTCGCTGACCGCAGGGCACTTGTGGGGGATCGTGGTCGCCGCACAGCAGCCTGCGTGGGGATCGCAGCGACCGTCGACGGGTGGCGCCACGCGGGCCCAGCCCCCGTGGATCATGGCCTGACGGCTCGTCACCGGCGGGCAGCGCAAAGCCGCCTCGGCTCGTGGCGCGGATCCATGCCCCACCGGGTGGGCGCGGCGTCCCGGCGCAGGGGTCGACGGTGCGGCCGAGGGTTACCCGACACAGAAGGAGCGCGTGGTGACACCAGAAAAGCCGAACAGCGACCAACGGTCCTCAACCGACCGGCGCCGGGACCGGCTGGGCAGCCTCGAGGTGTGGGCGCGGTCCGCGCCGATCCGCCTCGCGGGGTACGAGGACGATCTCGCGGAGCCGCACATTCTGCCGAGCGTCGACTGATCTCACCCTTGTGCCTCGGCAGAAGAGACGCCGGCGTGGTCGGCCGAACTCCGGGGTGATGATCCCTCCGGTGACCCGGTGACCCGGTGACCCGGTGACCCGGTGACCCGGTGCGTCCGTGGAGCGTCGAGGGAATGCGTCACGGTCAGGTGGTGCGGACGCGCGGAGGCGGCCCGCCTGGAAGGGGGAGCCGGGCGGGCCGCACAAGGGGGCATCCGACCGGGTCGTGGAGCGGATGCTGCAGTGCTCAGCGTGACGAACTGCGCCCGAGCGACGCCACAGTCCGACTTGACGAGGGCCGGGTCGACTTGTGCTCCAGCGCCGGTAGAGCCGCGTTTCCCATGCTGGCAGGACAAGCGCGGGACGACAGCGAGCAGGGCGAAGGAGGCGCGGGATGGCGCAGGGGGACGAGGCATACGCGGCTGCCGTACAGGAGGCGGTGCTTGCCGCGTGCGTTCCGGGCCGGTCCGTGGCCGTGCTGATCGAAGGCGCGCCGGGGCTCGGCAAGACCGCACTGCTGGCGAAGGTCGCGCAACAGGCTGCCGTGACAGGCACCGTTTTGACCGCGGCCGCCGGCGAGCGGCAGCGTCCCTTCGGCATGCTGAACCGGCTCCTCGCCAGCAGCTCCGAGCCGGCCTTGTCCGGTCTGCTCACCACCGAAGACCGCTCCGCCACGGACACCGGCGCCGCCCTGTGCGCCCCGCTGCGTGACCTCGGCCGCCGCGGGAGCGTGACGCTGTGCGTGGACGATGTGCATCACGCCGACGTGCAGTCCCTGCAGGCCCTGCAGTATGTGCTGCGGAGCGTGCAGCCGGCCCCGGTCACTGTGGTGGCAGCCACGGCGGCCTTTGACGACCGGTGGCGCGCCCTGCTTCCTGCGGACACCCTGCGCAGCCCTCAGGTGCATCGGATGCAACTCGCCCTGCTGGCCCCGGCGGAGACCGAGCGTTTCGTGACCGCGCACGCCACCGCGACCGGCCGTATCCCCCCGCGCGCGGCGGCACGGCTGCACCGGCTCAGCGGCGGCAACCCGCTGCTGCTGCAGGCCCTGTTGACCGAAGACGCCCATACCTGCCATCCCGTACCCGGGGGGCCGTTCGTACAGGGCGTCGCCCACCTGCTGCGCCACAGCGGTCCTGCCGCCCGTGCGACCGCCCACACCCTCGCCGTCCTCGGCGGACACTCCGTCGAACCGCCCTTGTTGGCCGAACTGATCGACGGCGGCGCGCCTGTGGTCGTCGGTGCCCTGGACGCGCTGCGTGCCTGCGGTCTCCTCGACGGACTTGGCCGCCGGGAGCCGGCGGTCCTGGCCGCGGCGCTGGCGGACTGCGAAGGGCCGGACCTGAACCGGCTACGGCTGCGGGTGGCGCACGCCCTGCATACGGCCAAGGCCGCGGCCACCGTGGTGGCCGCGCCGTTGCTCGCGCTGATCGCCGATGGCGCGCGACCGGCGGCGGACGCCGCGGATCAGTCGCTGCTCGTGCAGACGGCCCGCGACCTTGCCGAGGCCGCGGCCACCCTGCGCACGCAAGGGCGCATCGACCAGGCGGACTCGCTGGAGCGGGCCTCTCGTCAACTGCACGTACTGGTAGGCGACTTGGAGTCGACCGAGGCGCTCTAGGCCGCCGCCTCGCGAAGCACACCAGACATGCCCGAGGAGGGCTTGAGCCGCGCTCGTGGCGCGGTGGACTGCGTGCGCGACGGCGACTGACGCGCAGCTACCTGGGACGCCCTGGGTCGCTCCTCAGTAGCTGGGCAAAGCACCAGGTCACAGGCTTCACGGTGTCCGCTGAGCGACTGAAGCGACCCAAGTTCCAGGTATGTGGCGTCAATTCACTGGTTCGCATCAGGTCCTGACGTCATAGACGGCAACGCTCAGTCGCTTCAGTCGCTGCTCTGCGGGAGTACCACCTGTGAGCTGCGCTTTCCCTGTGAACGGACGGGCTGGCGACCGGCGAGCCCGGGTCGCTGCCGCTGCGTCGCGGGTCGCTGCGCCCGGATTGCCGTCACTCGGGGACTCGGGAAGGCTCTGGCACCACAACTCGCGCTCTGCGCTAGCTTCGTCGCCGGGTCGCTTCGGTCGCTGATGGGGGGTTCCAATGGCCGCTGAGCTGCGTGACTTTGTCAGCTGCTCAATACCCGGGTCAGCCAACCCGCCGTCGCTCGCCATCGCGCGGTGGTGTGCCGCGCAGGGCTGGCCGGTGCATCCGCTGGCCCCGGGACGCAAGACGCCTTCGGGCAACTGTGCGGCCTGCCGGCGACCCGGACACTCGCACCGGGGATGCGGCTGCGCATCGGCCGGCCGGTGGTGCCACGGATTTTACGCGGCCACGCTCGACTCGGCGAGGATCGACCGCTGGTGGGGGGAGCACCCGGGCCTGGGCGTGGGGGTCGCCTGCGGCGCGGCAGGTCTGCTCGTTGTCGACATCGATGCTCACGTACGCGAAATCCCCGCACGAGAGCGGCTGTTGCCCGGTATCGGCATTGCCGACAGCGTGGATCTCACCGGACTGAGCAACGGATTTCACACCCTCGCGGTGCTGGCCGCGCTGCGCGGTGCGCAGAGTCCCGCCGAGGACACCACCACGTTGCGCGTGCGCACCCCCTCCGGAGGGTTGCACGTCTGGTACCAAGTGCCCCGCGCTCGCCGCTGGCAGTGCTCCACCGGATCGGGTTCGGGGCGCTCACTGGCCTGGCAGGTCGACATCCGGGCCTGTGGGGGATACGTCGTCGCCCCGGGAACTGTCACGGGCGCGGGTACTTACGAGATGGTCGGCCCCGTCACCCGGCCGGCACCGCTGCCGGGCTGGCTGGCCCGGGAACTCGAGCGCACGGGACATCTGCCGCAGGACACTCCCGCAGCGTCCCGTCCGGTGCCACCGCGCGCCCGCGCCGCCGTGTCCGCGGCCGGTGGCGGCCACGCGCCGGCGCGGGCAGCTCTTGCCGCCGTACTGGCCGAGGTGGACGGTTGTGCCGCCGTACCCGAAGGGGCGAGCTTCTCCGAGAAGCTCAACCGGGCCGCCTACACCGCGGGTGGTTTGGTGGCTGCGGGGCTTTTGGACATGGGGGAGGTCCTGGACCTGCTCAACCGGGCTGCCGAGGCGGCTCGTCCGGGCCAGTGGCGACGTCACGCTGCGATCATCCGCGGCGGCCTGCAGGCCGGCACTCGCAAACCCCTTGTCCTCAGAGGCAGCGGATGACGTCCGAGGAGAGCGCGCTCTTCGACTTCGACGCGGAGGCGGTCGCCGCCCAGATCCTTGCCCAGCGCGTACAAACCGCGCCGGTTCTGGGCCAGTTGGACGGAGGCCGTGCCGTCCCACCCGGCGGGACGGACACCACCGCCCGCGGACTGCTCCCCGACTCCCTGTCCGATCGCGGCAACGCCAAACTGTTCGTCAGCCTCTACGCCAAGGACTACCGGCACGTCCCGGGGCTCGGCTGGTGTCGTTGGGATGGCACCTGCTGGCAGATCGACGAGGACGACACCGTGCTGTGGGCAGCCGGTGACCTGGCCGAGGCCATTGCCCCGACCGACCCGCGCGGAGTCCACAGCGCGTCCGCTCTGCAGCAGCACCGGCGCCGCGCCCTGAGCACCGCCGGGATCAACGCGATGCTGGCCCAGGCCAGGACCGCCCCGGGCATGGTGCTCAACGCGGCGCTCCTGGACGCCGATCCGTACGCGCTGTGCACTCCCGGAGGCATCGTCGACCTGCACACCGGACTGGTCCGCCCTCCGGACCCCGACCGGGACTTCCACTCCCGTCGCACCGCCGCGGCCCCCGAGGCGATCCCTGTGCCCCGCTGGGACCGGTTTCTCACCGATACGTTCGGCGACGGCCCCGCAGGAGTGGAGATGATCGGCTTCCTGCAGCTGCTGCTCGGGTACTCCATCACCGGAGACGTCGGCGCGCAGGTCCTGCCGTTCCTCTTCGGCTCCGGCAAGAACGGCAAGTCCGTGCTCCTGGACGTGGTGATGCGACTCGTGGGGGACTACGCGGACGCCGCGCCACCGGGTTTCCTGATGGCCCGTTCCTACGAAGGGCACCCCACCGACCTCGCCGAACTGCACGGCCGCCGGCTCATCGTGTGCAGCGAGGTCAGGCCCGGCGACCGTTTCGATGAAGCACGCATCAAGCATCTGACCGGTGGCGACCGCATCAAGGCACGCCGCATGCGGCAGGACTTCTTCAGCTTCCGGCCCACCCACAAGCTCTGGCTGCTCGGCAACCACCAGCCCGAAGTCGGGACCGGAGGCTTCGCGTTCTGGCGCCGGATGCGGCTGATCCCGTTCGAACGCGTCGTCGCCGACCAGTACAAGGTCGACAATCTGGCGGACATTCTTGTCAGCGAGGAAGGACCCGGCATCCTCAACTGGTTGATCATGGGAGCACGCCGGTACCTGAGTGGCGACAAGGACCTGCACGGTCCCGAGCGGGTGCGCATCGCCACCACCGCCTATGCCGAGACGGAGGATCACATCGGGCGCTTCTTCGCAGAGTCGTGCCGCCTGGATCACGGCCTGCGGGCCGAACAATCCGGTCTCTACGCGGCTTACGGGTCTTGGTGCCACAAGGAAGGCGCTCCGGCTGTCTCATCGCGGTCCTTCGCCGCCCGGGTTCGAGAGACACTCGGTCTGGAGTCACCGAAACAGATGATCCTTTCCAACCAGCGGAAGTACTACCCGGGTATCGCGCTGACTGCCGACGAGGAGACCGTGTGAGCGCCCTCATCGCGGACGACGAACTGGTGCACGAGGTCGAGCTGGTCTGGCTCGAGGACATCCATGGGCTCGATTACGTACGCCAGAGCCTGGACCGGCTCCCGACGCGCCGGGGTCGCCCCACCTACCATCGCGACGGCCGGATGGTCGGCTACGCGGTGCTCGGCACCGGGGCCAAGCCCTCGCGGACCTCGGGTACGTTCCGGCGCCGCGTGTTCTGGCTGCTGCCGCATGATCGTGACGCGGTGCCCGACGGTCTCTACACCACCGGGACGCCGGCGGAAGCGGTGGACCCGGGCACGCTGTCGCCCGGCAGCAAGGGACGCAAGACCGCGCGGTCGGAAGGCGGAGCGCACGCTGCGCGCCGGCGGGAGGCCGCGCCGTCTCCCGATCTGTGACGTGCGCTGTCCTGGCCGTCGGCAGCTCCTTGCCGCACCGGGTGCACCCCGCGGGGATGCATATGCGCTGTGCGTATTCAACCCAAACTCCAGCGCCAGTCAAGGCCCGCAGGGGACCATGATGGCGCGGAGAGAAGCATCCGTGTCGCATGCCCGTGCGATGTTGCTTTCCCTCTCGCTCGTTGCAACGGACGAGAGGGAAAGTGCTGCGTTTGAATCCACTGATATCCCATTAAATCTCCCCAACTCCTTTGCGTATATTGCCAGTTGAGGAGAAAAGTGTGGTTGTCAGTGGAGTGAATGCAACGTAGCGTTTTAGGGGCAAGATATAGAGGGGTGCTGATCCTCTGACCCAGGTCACGGCAGCTCGACCCCGACCGTGTTCGAGCAGAGGGTTGGTCATGGTGAACTTGACCGTAGAAACGCTGGAGAGCGTCCACGGCCGTGGCGCCGTCGGCCTGCACGCGAGACTTGAGGCGCTCGTCGACCAGGAATGGGTCGTGCTCGATGCGCGCAAGACGGACGAGAACGGCCGGATCGACGACTGGGACGACCATGGCAAGAGCCAAGGGCTCTACCAGATCGTGTTCGACGTCGACCGGTACTTCTCCGGGCTCGGCATGACACCCACCTGTCCCGAGGTCACCGCCACGTTCCGCATCTCCGGCGAACCGGCGCGCTGCCGGGTGACCTTAAACTTCTCGCTCCACCATTACTTCGCCGCCTTCACCATCACTTGATGGGACCAGCCCCGCCGCCTCCCGCAGGCGGTCGAGGACGGGTCCCGCGACCTCCGGGGGCGTCGAGGAGATCAGCGCCTGCGCCTCCGCGCGGCACTGCTGGGCGGCCTCGGTGTCCGCGGCGGCGAGATGGGCCGCGTACAACCGGCAGAGCGCTTTTGCCTCTTCGTCCGGCATGTTCACCAGCCGGAACAGCGCCAGCGCCCGCCGCGATCTGACGACTGCCTCCTGGGCGTCCCCGGCGGCGAGCGAGAGCTCCCCGAGGCTCACCAGGGTGTGACCCATGATCAGCCGCTCATGGTTCTCCTCCGCGCGCGCGAGGGCCTCCTGCAGCACCTGCGCGGACTCCTTCACATCCCCGCGCAGCAGCAGCACCGAGCCCAAGCCGTGGAGCGCATACGCCTCACCGGTGTGATCGCCGATCAGGCGGACGATGCGGAGGACTTGCTCGAACGCGTCCAGCGCGGCCTCGAGATCACCGCGCGCCAGATGTGTCTTGCCCAACCGGTGCAGCACCTGGGCCTCGACACGCCGCCCGTTGCCCTGCCGGCTCAGCCGCAGCGCCTCGTCGAGCAGCCGGCCGGCCGCCGCCTCGTCACCCTTGGTCAGCTGGATCTGCGCGAGGTGGTGCAGGCAATAGGCCACGTCGACGGTCTCGCCGCGCTCGCGCAGGATCTTCAACGCGGCCTCGTAGTGCGCGGTGGCCTGATCGAGACGGCCATCGATCCGGGCCAAGAAGCCGAGCCCACGCGCGGTCTGGGCGATACCGAGGTGATTGTTCATCTCCTCCAGCAGCGCCGTGGCCCTGCGGAAAAGTTCATCTGCCTGGGCGAAGTGCTGCCGGGTCACGGCAAGCCAGCCCAACGACTGGAGCATGGCCGCCTCGCCGGTCCGGTCGCCCGCCTTCCGGCTCGCGGCGAGGGCTGTCTCGTGCGTGCTGCGCCAGTCGTCCAGGCGCACTTGCGTCTCCAGGAACAGCACCGAGGTCATGGCAAGCCCCCAGCAGTGCTCGGTGAATCCCATCATGCCGGCCCGCCGGACGTAGGCGGGCAGTGACGAGCGTTCCCTGGCGAACCACTGCAACGGCTCGGTGAGGATCCGGTTCACCAAGGGGTCGGGCAGCGGATACAGGAACACGTTATCGCTCTTGATCAGCGCGTCCCGGCCGTATTCGCGATCACGGGCCCGCGCCAGAAGGAAGAGGAAGCAGCCCAGTACCCGCAGGACAGCGGTCTCCCGGTCGTGGGTGCTTTCCTCGGCGACCAGCTGCTCCCGGGCGAGGAGCACGATGAGGCTGTGCAGTCGGTACTGCCGGTCACGCCCGGTGGTCGCGCCGGCGGCGTCCAGCAGTTGGGAGTCGGTCAGCTCGTTGATCAGGTCGCGCACCACGGCCTCGGGCTGGTCGAGCAGCGCCATCGCCGCCCACAGGGAGAACGGCCCTTCCTCCAGGAGCGCCAGACGCCGGAACAGACGTCGTCCCCCCTGGCTCAGGCCGTCGCACGCGAGACTGAGGACGGCCCGGATGCCGACGTCGGCGTATTTGATCTCGTCGAGTCTTCGGGTCTCGTCCTCGAACCGTTCCACCAGTTCGGCGATCTCCCAGTGCGGCCGGGCGGCCAGCCGGGCACCGGCGATGCGCAGCGCGAGCGGAAGATGTCCGCACAGCTCGGCGAGAGCGGTTGTGGCGTGCTGCTCCGCCGCGGCACGCTCCGCCCCTGCCATGCGGCTGAGGAGATGCGCGGACTCCTGTGGTGCGAACGTCGTGACGTCGACCCGCACCGCGCCGGCGAGGCTGCCGATGTGGCGACGGCTGGTCATGATCACTGCGGAGGTGGGTCTGCCGGGCAGCAGGGGTCTGATCTGGCTCTCTTCGGCGACGTTGTCGAGGATGATGAGAACCCGCCGCTGCGCGAGCAGCGCCCGGTACATCTCCGCCCGTTCGTCCAGGCCTTCGGGAATCGCCGTGCCCTGGACGCCGAGGGCGCGCAGGAACCGTTCCAGCACCTGGGCGGGCGATACGGGAGCGGACGTCGTGCCGTGCAGTTCGGCGTAGAGCCGGCCGTCGGGGAAGTCCGCGGCGACCTGGTGGCCCACGTGGATGGCGGTGGTCGTCTTGCCGATGCCCGGCTTGCCGACGAGGGTGACCAAGGGCACTGCCAGCGGAGACCTGTCGCCGGGCGCCACCACCAGTTCGCGGATGCGGGCGACGAGGCTCTCGCGCCCGGTGAAGTCGGCGAGGGCTGCGGGCAGCATCTCCGGAACGTCCGCCGCAGCCGTCGGCCCGCCGTCGCCGGCGGGAGGAAGCCGGCTGTCCGGGTGGTCGAGACGGGGGTCCGTGGTGAGAATCGAGTGCTCGAGTTCACGGAGCCGGATGTCGGGTTCCACGCCCAGTTCGTCGAGCAGGAGTCGTCGGGTGTCGCGGTAGACGCTGAGCGCCTCCGCCTGGCGCCCGGAGCGGTAGAGGGCCAGCATGAGCTGGCCGCGCAACCGCTCGCGCAGCGGGAACTCCTCGATGAGGTCGGAGAGTTCGCTCACCAGGACGCCGTGCTCACCCAGTGCGAGTCTGAGGCGGATGTGCTCCTCGGCGGCGGTGACGCGCTGCTCGGTGAGCCGGCTCGCCCCGGACTCGACCACCTCGCCCGGCAGGCCCTCCAGGGGGGCGCCGCGCCACAGTGCGAGCGCCTCACGGTAGGCGGACGCCGCCTGCTGATTCTGCCGCGCGTCCCGCAGTTCGCGCGCTGTGTCGACGAGCGTGTGGAAGCGCAGGGCGTCGAGGCCCGCCTCGTCGGTCTGCAGCAGGTATCCGCTGGGACGGGTGCGGATCACGTCATCGGCGCCGTGGGCCACGAACTGGCGCCGCAGACCCGACACACTGATCTGGAGCTGGGCGCGTGCCGTCGGCGGCGGATTCTCCTCGTACATGGCGCGGATGAGCCGGTCGGTGCTCACCACTTGGTTGGGGTCGAGCAGAAGCGCGGCGAGCACAGTCCGCTGGCGCGTGCCGCCGAGGTGCAGCGGCGTGGAACCGACGCTGGCCTCGAGGGGCCCGAGAATGCGGAACGCGACGCCCGATGAGCGGAACTCGCTGTCGCCCCCGGACATGGTCTGCTGCCCCACGTAGTTTCCCCCCCAAGGAACGTGCGCCGCTCGATGAACTCTAAAGATCCGCTGATGAGACAGTCAACGCGTCACACACCTGTATGTAACAGAGGGCGGCGCAAATTCCCGTACTCCGACGGCAAGAACTCCTGGTGCGAGACGCCCCAACTCGGAACGGGCGGCACGGTTCCGCTGTTCGGGAGTTCCGGGACCGGCAAACGGTCTTGACGAATCCTTAACGCCGGTCGCGTCGAGGTGCCATTCTCCGGGGGACGTGAGACCGATGCCCGGGGGCGGACGCCTTCATGAAATGCCGCGGAGACCCCGGAGGGATCTTCTTCCCGGTTTCTCCGTAAGGCGGCATACGGCGTGGAGTGGCCCAGAAAGAGGCGCCCGTATCAGGGTTCTCGCGCTTATGGATCGGCGATTTTCGGCTATCACGGATCAATTTTGGCCACCTGTCTGCGGTGTTCACTGACCGGTGGCCTGTTACATGCTGCGCCGCTCCCGCCCTGGAACCCGTTCCGACCTGGAGTTTTCCCGGACGGCAGGGCGTCGGTGAAGGCCTGGACCGTCCCGGAGCATGGCCCGATGCGGCCTCTATCGTTCCTCTATCGTCACGGGCGGTTGGTCGATCGTGACGCGATGGCGCGACTTGCCAGCCTTTAGGCATCCTCAAGCGCCGCCACCAGGGCGGACTTCGTGAAACGGGAGCCAGCGCACATGATGAAGAACTGGTTGCTTCGTGCCTCTTGCGCCTTTTTCCTCGCTGCCGTCGTGACAGGCACGACCTCGCAGTTGGCCACCACTGCCGACTCGGCGGCGCCGGCCGTGACGATCGCCGGACCGACCGATGGCGAGCAGCCCGTTGTCGTCGAGCCCGACCCGAACAACCCCTGGGGCTGACGGGTCTTACCAGGCCCACCGGGCCCAGCCGCGCGCCGTCTGGCCGCGCGCTCGACGAACACTCCACAAACGACGGGAAGACAGCGTGGACATCGACGTGCTCGGTGGACTGGCCGTACGGGAGCAGGGAGTTTCGGTCACCCCCACGGCCCCTAAACCGCGACAAGTACTTGCTCTGCTCGCGCTCAACGCCGACCAAGTCGTCCCGGTTGCCACCGTGATCGAAGAACTCTGGGGCACCGAGCCCCCGCGCAGTGCGCGTCCCACCCTGCAGACGTACATCCTGCAGTTGCGTGAACTGATCGAAACGGCACTGCGCCAGGGTGATGAGACGCGGCCGGGCAGCGCCAAGGACGTACTGATGACCGTGCCCGGTGGCTATCTGCTCAACACCGGCGAAGGACGCAGCGACGTGCGGGACTTCGAACGGATCGCAGGCGCCGGGTACCGGGCGATGGACGCGGAGGACTACCCGCAGGCGGCCAAGCGGCTGAGCGAGGCACTGGCCCTGTGGACCGGACAAGCCCTGGCTGACATCCAGGCAGGACCCCACCTCAAGCCGCAGGTCAAACGGTTGGAGGAGAGCCGGCTCTGCGCACTCGACCAGCGCATCGACGCCGACCTCCGGCTGGGTCGGCACCGCGAACTCCTCGCCGAACTGACCGTGCTCATCAGTCGTTACCCCACCCACGAGAGCTTGTACGGACAGTTCATGGTGGCCCTGCATCGTTCCGGCCGCCGCGGCGAGGCGCTCAACGCCTACCAGCAGCTCCGTACGACACTCGTGCGCGACCTGGGCCTCGAACCCTCGGCCGCACTCGTCAAGTTGCAGCGCTCCATCCTCGTCTCCGGCCCGCTCAGCGGCCCCGCCGCCTCGGGCGGGACCCGCCTCCACGGGGCGGGCGCCGGCCCCGGCCTGACCCCGACCGGCTGAGCACCACTCGTGCCTGCCCGAGAAACCGAAGTACCCGCCTGGGGAACCGAAGAACCCGCCTGAGAAACCGAAGAAGAACCCGCCTGAGGATCCGAAGAAGCGGTCTCCACCCGTGACACACGTCCTGGTGGGGCCGCTTCGCGAGGCGCAACGTGAACCGGGTTGCCTCCACCCGGACTCGAGTACCGCTCCAGGTGTGCCGTTCAGGCTCGGCGTATCTGCGCGGACTGGGAGGAGGCCCCGCTCATGTCGTCGCGGTCGGCACACTTCGTCGAGCACACGGTCTCAGTAGCCGCCCCCGCCTCGGCGGTCTTCGGTCTGTTGACCGACGCTCCGCGATGGCCCCTGTTCCTGCCCTCATACATGCACGTGGAACGCATGGAGTTCGACGGCGCCCAGGAAGACCTGTGGGTGTGGGAACTCGCCGCCGGCCGGATCCGCTCCACAAGGGTCAGGCGAGTGCTGCGGCCCGAGGACCGGTCTGTCGACTACGAGGAGTTCGCGGCAGGCGGGACCTCCTGGCCAGGTGCGGTGGCGTCCGGAACCTGGAGCGTCGTACCCGAGGACGCCGCGCGCTCGAGCCTGACGCTGCGCTGTGAGTCCGCGACCCAGACACCCGGCGAACTCGACACTGATGTGTTGCTGCGCCTCGACGGGCTCCGGCGTATCGCCGAACAGTGGGACGCCTTCGACGAAATCTTGCTGTCCTTCCAGGACACCACCCGCATCGACGGTCCCCCCGAACTCGTCTACGACTTTCTCTACCGCGTCCAGGATTGGGCCGATCTCCTGCCGCACATCGATGCCGCGGAGGTCTGCGAGGAACAGCCTGGTGTTCAGATCGCCGTACTGGAAACCTGTGCCGCGCACACCGGGCTGTCGGTCACCGCGCAGACCGTACGGCTCTGCTTTCCGGCCGCCGGGCGCATCGTCTACAAGGAGACGCTGCCCCCGGACCTCGTCGCAGCCCACACCGGTGAGTGGTCCATCGAACCCGGGGTGTCCGGAGTGAATCTGATCTCCACGCATCAGGTACTGCTGCGGCCGCAGGCGGTGGCGGATGTCCTGGGCCCGGACGCCCGCCTGGTCGATGCCCGCCACTATGTGCGGGAGTGGTTCGGCCGCGACGGCAGGGCAGCGCTCAGCCTTGCGAAGTGGCGTGCGGAGAGTCAGTTGAGCCGCCTGCGATGACGGTGAAGACAGGCAGGACAACGTACGCGACCGAGGGGGCGATGTGCATGGCACGGGTCACCCCACGGGCCGAGGAGAAGGGCCGATGGTGAAGCACACGCCGGCCGGAGCGCTTGCCGACGGGCCCGGACACTCGGCCGGCGCGCGCGGCTACGCCGCCGTTCCCGTTCCTGTGGACGTGGCGCAGCGTGCGCTACGCCTGGAGGCCTTGCTCGGAAACCCCGAAGACCCCGCGAATCCCTACGGCACAGCCGCGCTCGCGGCCGCCGCGGGCATGAGGGGCACCGCGCCTCGCACAGCAGCCCCTGAGGGCATCACGGACAAGTCGGCCGCCTGGCCGGACGCGGCACAATTCGTGCGCGGACTACGGCCGTTGCTCCGCCGCGATCTGGGCCTCGCCGACGCGTGGGTGCTGCATCCGCTGCGTCACGAACCGGCTCATGCGCTCGCCCGTCTGCTGGGATCCGCGGCGCTGCTCGCGGCGACCGGCGGTGTGCTGCACACCACCGCCGCGATCGTGGACGGCCGGGCCCGGCATGACCCGGCGGCGCGGCAGTGGCTACCCGTTCTCGCAGCCGTTTTTGCGGACCTGCTTGCCTGTGAGGCGCTGACCACGGTCGCGCTGCGCGGGCTCGCTCCCGCGGATGACGCCGGGGCGCTGCCCGTAGCCGCGACCGGCTACCTCGTACCGCATCTGGTCAGTGACTTGGTGGCGGATCTCGAACTGGTCCTCCAGGAGAGCGAGTTCGGACCCGACAGCACCGAACGCCGGGTACTCGCCGCGTTGGAGGGACACCGGAGCACGGCAGGTGTCGATGGGCGGGCCGCTCTTGTGGCGCAACAACAGCTGGTTCGTGCGCCGTCCCTGCGAGCACAACCGGCCGCGTTGCCCGAACTGTTCCGCCTGGCGGGGCCGGCACCTGGCGCCGGTGCGACACGGTGCACCGAGGCACTCCTGGCCGTACTGCCCGACACGGCCCCTCACTGCTTCGGGACTGACGACGGCGATGGGATGGCGACCCACCTCACCCAGGTGGGGCGCAGGCTTGCGACCGAGCAGCGCCATGTGCACCGCGCGCTCCGGGCCGAAGCCACCGCCGACCCGGACGGTGCGCCGGCGCGTGCCCTTGCCGACCGGCTTGCCCTGGTGCTGCAGGCCAGTGCGGTCCTCGGAGTGGCCCGTGCCGCCGCGCAATCGGGCGAGGGCTTCCTCGGCCGGCCCGAATGGGCGCTGCTCGCGTTGCGCCGCATCGGCCGGCGGCTCGGTCTGCCGCTGCCTGTCAGCACAGATTCTCCCGCCCACGCGAGCCTTGCCGTCTGGACCGAACTGGCGGAGCGCGTACAACAGCGCGTCGACTGCGACCTGTACGCAACGCGGCTGCTGTGGTGAGCACGTAGGGCCGCACACCGAGAAGGCAACCACGAGTGAACGCCCAGGGGCGGTCCTGAGAGGAAAGGTCGGGGAGTTGACCGTGCACCGGACCGTGACAGAACCCCTTCATGTGGCCGGGCCCCAGCATCCGTGGGACCAGGTGGCCGAGCGCGCCCAGACCACCGGCCGCGTCGTGGTGCACACCTCATGGGGCGAATGGCTCACAGCCGCGCTCCTCGATCCAGAACTGCGCACCCTGCTCGGGCGGGACTGGCCGCGCTACCGGGAGGTACCCACCCCGCCCAGCCGATTCGTCTTCGCGGTCTCGCGGCTGGTCGTCAAGCACACCGCCGCGGCCGTCCTCGAGGTCGCCCCCGGGGATCTCGACATCGCCTACCAGCCCAGTGGGCGGCCCACGTTGCGCGGTTTCGGCGAGGAACTGCAGCTGAGCCTCGCCCACACCGAGGAACTCATCGTCGCCGCGGTCAGCCGCAACGGACCGGTGGGAGTCGACGCCGAGCTGAGCACGCGAGAGATGTCGTACGACCTGCTGCGCCCCCAGGTCTGCACCGAGCGGGAGGCCAACGTGCTCGACGCGCTGCCGGACGGCGAGCGCATGGCACGCCTCTTGCGCCTGTGGACTCTCAAGGAGGCCTACACCAAGGCCCTCGGGCAGGGCATGCGACGCCGGTTCAGCGCCGTGGGCTTCCACTGGGACGCCGACGGACACCCGGTGCTGGACGAGGATCCCGACCTCGTCGACGACTGGTCGTTCGCCACCCACGTCGTACACGGCCGGTATCTGGTGAGCCAGGCGCACCGCCGCACCCCGTTGGAGACCCGACCGCCGGCCGCGTCGCCGGTGCCCCCGGCACCGGACGCTGTCGCAGCAGGGCGCGGACGAGAAGAGCCACTTCGCCAGGTTGTCGCATTCCCTGGGCGATCAGGCAGTTGAACCGCGCGCCCGGACGCGAGCGGCGCCGGGTGTGTCCGAGGGGTGGGCCGTGGCCCGGGCGGTGCACTCCAGCGGGACGAAAGCGTCCGTCGAGCGTGGTGGCGGAACGTGTCCAGGAGGCTTGAGGAGGAACCATGCCCGACACGAGTGAGGCGGAGCTCGGCGTACGCGTCGAACGAGGCCAGGCGAATGCCGATGAACTAGCCGCACTCACCGTCGCGTTGCTTGCTGTGCGCGCACGGGGTGAGTCCACGATCCGTCGCACATCGGGGGCACGCGCCCCGCGCTGGTGGCGTCCCTCGGGCGCATGAGACGGCGAGCAGTCCCAGCGCACGATCCCATAACCCAGGAGGCAGCAGCCATGACCGGCGTACCGCTGACCGATGGCCTTGCCGGCGTGATCCAGGCGCTTGCCGCCGTGCTGCGCACAGCGCCCGACCGGATCGATCCACAACAGAGCTTCCGGACGCTGGGCCTGGACTCCATCCATACCGCTGAACTGATGGCTGCGCTCAACGCCCGCTTCGGTATCGCAGTGGCGGCCGACGCCCTTTACGACCACCCGACCCCGGCCGCCCTCGCACGCCACGTCCAGGCTCAGAGCCGACCCGCGCCGCAAGCAGCAGACCAGTCCCCGGCTCAGGTGCGCGAGGAGCTGCGCGATCGGCTCGCGGGCATTGTGGGCTGCGACGCGGAACGGATCGACCCCGAGGCCCCGTTCCACGCATTCGGTCTGGACTCCATCCGCGCGGCCGAGTTCATGGCCGCGATCAACGCCACCTACGGCTTGGCCGAACGGCCCGTCACGCTGTACGACCACCCTGATCTGGCCACCATGGCGGCCCACATCACCGCAGTCGCCTACGGAGCGGGGACCCAAACGGCTCCGGTCCGCGCCGAGGACGCCCTCGCCAGCCCTGAGATGAACCAGGACGAGGTGGGCGCGCTCTTGGACGCGGTGCGCGCCGACATGCTCACCGTCGACGAAGCCGCGGCCCTGCTGGCATTCCGGCCCGCCTGACCCGAGGACACGCATGGACACCAGGGAGATCCTGACCCAGTTCAAGGGCGGCACGATGGCCAGGGATCAGGCCGTGGCCCTGCTGACCGGAACACCGCTCGACGTTCCGACCCCTCAGCCGGTGGCCGCCGACTCCACCGGGTCCACGGCGGTTTCCACTCCGGTGGGGCGGAACCTGCACGAGCGGTCCGCGGCACCTGAGGCGATCGACAACTCGGGCGTCGACCGATACGCCGTCACAGCCCTGCACGCGTGCGCTCCGAGTGCCGACGGCCTCGACATGTTCGATGCGGAGTTCTTCGGCCTTGACGGGGAGGACGCCGCACGACTCGGCGCGCAGCAGCGCCTGTTGCTGGAGACGGTCTGGCAGATGATGGAGAAGGCCGGACACCTCGGCGCCCGGCTCGATGGCCTCACCACCGCGCACGGGTCACCTCGCGCCGTGAGCCTTCACCTCGCCGGCGCGGTCGGCGGCGGCGCGCTGGCCGGGAGGCTCTCCGCACTGCTCGACCTGCGCGGGCCGAGCCACAGCGTGGACAGCGGCGCGACCTCCTTCCTGAGCGCCCTGCACCTTGCCCTGCGCACGCTGCGGGCCGGCGACTGCGCCGCGGCCGTGATCGCAGAGGTCGACACCGACGGCGGCGGGGGCAGCATCCTCGTCAAGCCGATCACGGCAGCACTGACCACCGGTGACCCCGTGCTCGCGGTCATACGCGCCAGCGCCGCCGGACACACCGGGCGCGAGCGGCCGGCACACGCCGACGCCCGCCTCGCCTCGCAGGCGCGGGCAGCCGCGGACCTGGAGACCACCGATATCGTCGTGGAAGAAAGCGAAGCGGGTGACGCCCAAGCCGCCCTCGGCTTCTCGGCGTTCGCGCGCACCGTCCGACAGCTGACCCCCGGCGCGCCACCGCCCGGACCCGACGGCCACGGCGTCGCCCCGCCACACCGGCGTGACCCGCAGGGCAGCGAACCCGCGAGGATCGCCGCCCTTCGGGCACGTGATGCGAGCGGGACCAGCGGCTACGTGATCCTGGAAGAACATCTGCCAACGGGCCCCGAAACATACGCCACCGAACCGGACGCCGAAGACCGCGACGAGCTGTTCCTGCTCTCGGCGCCTACCCCGCGGCATCTGGCGGAGACCGCCCGGCTGTTCGCAGGTCGGTTGACCGACCGGGCCGACGCGCCCCCGGCGCTGGCCGCCCTCGCCCATGCCCTGCGCATCGGCCGCGCCGCCATGGCCTGCCGCCTAGCTGTGACCGTACGCCACCGCGGCGAACTCGCACGCCTGCTGGACCGTTTCGCCGAGGGCGCCGAGGATCCCGCCGTGCGTCACGCCGATCTTCGCGAGCAGTCGGGCCGGCCCCCTCTCGTCGAGGAGCTCGAGGAGACCGGTGCCTATCTGGCAGCCCTGTGGCGAGGACATCACCTGGAGGCGCTCACCCGGCTGTGGCTGGAAGGCGTCGACGTGAGCCGCGGTGAACAGCCCACAGGGCAAAAGCTGTTGGTGCTGCCCGGTACCGCCATGCTGCGCCGGCCGCTGAGCTGCGGCGCATGAACGTGACCACAGCGCCGCGGGCGCACCGCACCGAGGCCGCCTCGCCGCCGGAGCCGGTGAAGGTGTGGCTCTGCTCCAATGACGAGCTGCCGCCGGAGCTTGCGGGCGTACTGGCCGAGCACTGGCTCGACGAGGAGGAACAGCAGACCGCGGACCGCTTCCTCTTCGAACGGGACCGGCGCCAGTACCTCGTCGCCCACAACCTCGTTCGCCGTGCGCTCGCTCTGGAGGCCGGGCTCGTCGAGGCGGAACTGGGCATCTGGCGTTCCCCACGCGGACGCCCCTTCCTGCGGCCCATGCCCGGCGGACTGCCCCGGGGCGGCGGTCACCTGGACTTCAACCTGTCGCACGCGAGCGGTTACAACCTGCTCGGCATCGTCCGCAGGCACCGCATCGGTGTGGACGTGGAAGTTCTCGACCGTGACGCCCAGGCCATCGAAACGATCACCTCCACCTTCGCCCCCGAGGAGCAGGAGTGGATCGCGCGCGCCGGGCAGGGCCCAGCCCGCGACCGGCGAGCGCTGAGGCTGTGGACGCTCAAGGAGGCCTACTCCAAGGCGCGTGGCCTCGGCCTCGGGCTGCCCTTCGACGAGTTCGCCTTCACCTTGGCCGACGAGCGCGGCGTCCTGGCGTTCCGTCCACCGGCTCAGGACCCGTTCCCGCGGTGGCACTTCCTCGAACTGGAACCGACGCCCGACGTGCTGGTCGCGATCGCCCTGCCCGTGGACGAGGCCGCCGCGTCCCGCCCGCCTGAGCTGCAACTCCACCTCGGTTTCCCCTGGGCGCGGGCGGTTCCGCACCCGGTCAAGCTGCCGGACCCGGTGGGCCTGCTCCAACGGTGACGCGCGCCTCAGCCCAGCGGCCTTCCTGATTTCCCGGGGCCGCCTGCAGCCGTGCGGCCCCTGACCTTTGCCCGTTCACGGTGGGTGGCCTCGCCTGAGGGACGCGGACCGCACGTCCTCCCTGTCCGGCGGGCCGCCCGACCCTGCGGCCACGTCCGACCGCCTCCCAGGGCGAGGGCGCCCGTGCCGCGAACAGCTCATACCCTCACGGCCAGTCGAGGTCATCGTCCCCGGGCGAAGCCCACCGCGCTTCCATGGCCTTCTCGCCGTTGTCCCAGGGCGTGGCAAAGGGAATCGGTCCGTTCATGGGCGACTCTGATTCTCGGGAGAGAGGGGGCAATTGACACACCTCGTCACTCATTATTGGAGAACCCGACCTAATGAGGAGATCCTGCCCGTCCTCGCTGGACGAACACTCGAAGAATTCGTGAGGACCGCATGAGAAACACACGAGAGCGAGCAAAGGCGCAGGCCAGCGTCCTGGCAAATGTTTGCCTGGCAGTTGCCGCCCTGTCTAACCTCGATGTGACCCCGCCGGTCTCCTTCCCGCCGGCAGCCAGAGCATTCCGCTTCTGTTCCTGCTCCAGGAACACGAGGGAACCCGGCGAAAGGCCTCCATGCTTCGACAACCCGCGTTCGGTCAGCGCCTGAAGAAGATGCGTGCCGCCCAAGGGCTCTCCCAGACCGCGCTGGCCGGAGACGGCATGTCGACGGGTTATCTCTCCCGCCTGGAGTCGGGGGCACGCCAGCCGACCGATCGGGCGGTTGCCTATCTCGCTGAGCGACTCGGGGTCCTGCCGGCGGACTTCGAGGAACCCGCCGGCGGTTCGTTGGCCAATGCGCTCACCCTCGCCGCCTCGACGGGCGCCGACGACGCGCTTGTCACCCTGCGGGACGCTCTGGCCGCGGAGGGGCACGAGTCACCGGTGCTGCGCTGGCAGGCCCAGTGGCTTCTGTCCGAACACTGCCGCCGGCAGGTCGACTTCGAGGCCGAGCGGGTCCACCTTGAAGAGCTGCTCCGGCTCGGGGACCAGGTGGGCCTCGTACCGCTGAGGGTTCGGGGCCTGAGCCGGCTCTCGCGTTGTGTGCGCGCCCTGGGTGATATTCCCTACTCCCTGGAACTCGCGATGACGGCCCATCAGCTCTCGAGGGAGCACGCTCTGGGCGTCGACGACCAGGCCGGGGTGTTGCTCGCGCTGCTGTCGGCACAAAGCGAAGCGGGGCGGCTGACGGAGGCACAGGCGAACGCCGACGAGCTCATCACGCTGGTCGAGGGCCGCACGGACTCACTCTGGGCGGAATCCTTGTGGGGCGCGGCCGCCATCCGTGCGCGACAGGGCGATGACGCGGGCGCGGCACGTCTGCTGCAACAGGCACTCGACGGGTTCTCCAGCAAGGAGGACCTGGTGCTCTGGCTGCGCCTGCGGATCGCCGCCGGCCGCTCGTTCGTCGTGCAGACACCGCCCGACGCTCAGGCCGTGCAGGCATGCATCACCGGTGCCGAGCAGGCCTTGGCCTTCGTCGGCACCGACGGTCTGCGCCAGCAGCTCAACTCGCTCAAGGTCGAGTACGCGTTCCTCACCAGCCGGTACGACGATGCCGGCGCCCTCCTCGACGAACTCGCCCAGGAGCAGCTGCGGATGAGCCATCGCGACCAGGTCCGGCTCGACATCTTCCGCAACCAGCTTCGGATCCGCAGCGGGGACCCGAGCGGAGTGGACGGATTGCGTGCCCTTGCCGAGCAGGCGCACGCCGACGCGAATCTCGACCTTGCCGCGCATATCTGGCGTCTGCTGGCCAAGGCACTCACGGAGATGCAGCAGGATGCCGCGGACGCGGTGCAGGCCGCAGCGGCGCACGGCAGCTCCTGAACCGGCCCGCGACGATCCGCCGCTCTCACAAAAGCCCGCCCAGGCGAGCGGTGATGTGGTCGAGGCACGTTTCGTAGGAACCCTCGGCGTGACTGCGGCGCCAGCCCGCGGGTGCGGCGAGCGTCGCGGGCCACAGCGCGAGATGGCCTTCAGGGTCGGCGAGCACGACGAAGGTGGCGAGCGTGTCGTCGAACGGGTCGTCGCCCGCACCGCGGTCCAGCACACGCAGCGCACCGCCGGCATCCAGGCGACCGGCACACCCGGTACGCCACATCCGGGCAGGAACACCGTCCGGTGCGAACGGGTCGGGCAGGAACCGCTCACCGGTCGCGGCGGGCGCCCCCGCATAGCCCTGCGCCACACCCGCGCCCGCGATGTACAGCGCTCCCTCTTCGCCAGGGGCCACCTGCCGCAGCTCACCGTCGAGCAGGTAGACGCGGTATCCGGGGGCGGGCCTGACGGGGAGGTCGCCGGACTGCTCGACGACCAGGCGGCCCTCCGCCCAACCACCGCTGACAGCGAGTTCGATGCCCTCGCCGCGGGCCAGCGCGAGCAACGCGCACAAGGTCTCGTCCGCGCCGCCGAGCACGGTGCGTGCCTTCATCTGCCGCAGCCAGCCGAGGACTTCCTGCGGTACGGCCTTGGCGAGCCAGCCGTCCGGCACGTGCACGCGCGCACCGCAGACCAGGACACCGAGCAGACCGAGCGTGGTGTCCGCGTCCGGGTAGCCCTGGACCAGCCAGGCGGCGTCACCGGGTGGAGCCAGGGCCGCGGCGCCGATGGCGGCGGCACCGACCAGAACGATCCCGTCGGCGGTGGGAGCGAGCAGCACCGGCGCACCTTCGGCGAGCGGACGGACGCGGTCGGCGTCGGCGACCGGCCACGGCGCTGACGCCGGGCCCGCCTCGCCCTGCACGAGGCGGACCGCCCCGGGCACGGGCCCGAGTACCAGATCCGCCGTCTCATCCAGCAGCAGCACCGCAGGGCGCACATCGGAGGTCAAGGCTGTGGAGGGGTCTACCGGCAACAGTGCCGCACCTGTCTTGAGGACGGCGAGCGCGGCCACCGCGAAGGCGACAGGTGAGGACAGTGCCGTCAGCACCGAGGTACCCGGGCCCGCGCTGTGACCGATCAGCGCATGCGCCAACATGTCGGCGCGAGCGTCGAGTTCGCCGTAGGTCACACCGGGCAGTGCCGGAGCGAGAGGGGCACGGGCCACCTGGGTGCGGAAGAGTGCGAGGACGTCATCGGTGCGGTCGACGGGCAGCGGGCTCTGCCCGCCCGCCCAGGGAGCGCACGCATCGGCTGACGGCGGCTGGGGACCGAGCATGCTCAGTGGGAGCGCCGGATTGTCGAGGACGGCTGTGAGCACAGCGGCGAACTGCCCGGCGAGGTCCGCCGCGGTCTCCTGGTCGATCAACCCGTCCCGGTACGCGGCGCCGAGGACGATGCCCGCACAAGTGCCCTCCGCGGTCTGCCGTTCGGTCAGCGTGAGGGCCACATCGGCATCCGGTACGGGCAGTCGGGGCCGTTCGGGCCGCACGGTGAGCCCGGCCGCACCGAACTGCCACGGTTCTCCCTGCACTTCATGGAGCACGGCGAGGGCGACACCTCCGGCTTCGGCGAGTTCGCTGGTGGCACCCCGGAAGACGGCCAGGTCCGCGCTGTGCACCCGGCGCAGCAGCTCACTGAAGGCCGGGTCGCCTGTGGTGTCCGCGGACAGAGCCAGAGTGCGCGCGTAGAAGCCGACGGCGCCGCGCAGGGCCTGGCTGTGCCGGGCCGGGACCTGCGCGGCCACCGTCACACGTCGGCCGCCGGCGCCGAGCGAGTTCAGCAGGGTGACCAGGGCGGCGTGCGCCACCGTGAACAGGGTGGCGTCGTGCGCGGCGGCGAACGCGACGAGCCGGGTGTGCAGCTGCTCGTCCAGGTCGACCTGCACGTGCTGGTACGACGCATGGGCGCACGGGTCGTACGACCGGGGTTCGCGCGGGGCGCAGCCCGGCAGCGCGGTGGGTGCAATGTCGCCGTTCAGCGCCCGGGGCGCGCAGTCGAGGCCGGTGGGGGAGTGGTGTGGGGCGGCGCCGGTGGCACGGGCCCCGTACGCCTGGGCGAGTTCCGCGGCCAGCGGCAGATGCGACCACAGGTCGACCGAGTCGGCGGGCAGGGTCAGTTCGAGGAGATGGTCGTCGTCGGCGATCGCGCGCAGTCGCGTGCCGGCCGCTCCGATACGCGAAGAGCGCAGTGACTCGTGCCGCCGGCCCAGATCGGTCAGGGCCCGGTCGAGGGCCTGACGGTCGAGCGGACCGTGCAGCCGCAGCGGCAGCACAGTGCTCTCCGTGCCCGAGCGGACCGGCCCGCAGGCGGCGACCGGGCCGTCGCCGAGCACAGCGGCGAACTCCGCGGGGGTCGATGCCTCGTACAGTGCCCGGATGCCCGGGTCGGCTTTTAGCGTCGCGCGGATCCTGGACAGCAGCCGATCGGCGTCCGATGCGTCGGCGCCGAGGGCGAAGAAGTCGGATCCGGCGTGCACGCGACTGCGCGGCAGCCGCAACACCTCGGCGAACAGGTCGCGCACGATCTCCTGGATCGGAGAGCCCGGCTCGGTCCGGTCCGCCGTGGCGGCCGCCTCGGAACGCGGGGAACTCCCCTCGGCGGTCATGCCCGCCCACTTCGTACTCCCCCCCGCAGGAGCAGCCGGCCGCGTGTATACGCCGGGCAGCGGGGCGGCGGGGGCCCGGTCCGGGGCTACGTAGACGATGTCGAGCAGCTCGCGCCCCTGCCCCGACCACGTAGGCAGGGCGAGATATCCCAGGAGCTCACCTGCCGCGCACAGCTCCTCCGGATCCGGGGCGGGCCAGGCGTACGGCGCACGGGAGTCGGGCACCGCGGCGAGTCGCAGGCACGCGGGACGTGCCGCCTCGAGGAGGGCCGTGGCGCCGGCGGGTGACCAGACGTCGCTGCCCCAGCGCAGGACGGGTGCGGTCGCGAGATCGGCGACTGGCTCATCGGTGTGCAGGACGACGTCATAGGCGTGACGGGTCCGCTCGTCGTGGTGGATGTTCCGCTTGATGCGCAGGTCCACGGCCCGGACCGCCGGCAGTTCACGGGCTAAGGCGGCGAACACGCCGGGGTGCAGCGGCGGTTCGCCATCGGCACCTGTGCCGTCCTGGCCGATGTTCACGTCGCCGAGGAACAACGTCCCGCCAGGCGCCAGCAGCGGCAGGGCCCGATCGACGAGGTCACGCACAGCACCGGGGGTGGCGCAGCGGCGCACCACCGCGTCGAGCACGATCGCGTCGAAGTGGCTCGAGGGAAGCCCCGTGGTGTCCTCGAGGTCCTGACAACGCAGCCGCGTCCGCCGCGTGAGCGCCGGGCCGCACTGCGCCTGGGCGGCGAGTGTCGCAAGAGTGCGCGCGCACGGGTCGGTGGCCCAGTACTCCTCGCACTCCGGGAGGTCGCCCAGTGCGGCGAAGCGTCCGGGCGCGCCGACACCGATCTCCAGGACCCGGCGCCACGGGCGCAGTGTGCCGTCGAGGTCCGTGCCCCGAGGGTCCAGCGAACCAAGGGGGTTCGGCGCGACGGCTGTAGCGAGGAGCTCTCGGTGCGAGACGGCGATGCCCTGCGGAGTTCCCGCGGCCGCGTACCAGATGTACGCGGGTGCCTGGGCCGGCCCGCCGGGGCGCGCGGTGAAGTCCTGCGCTTCGGCGGCCGGATCGACGGCCGGCGCTTCGATGCCGTCGAGATCCACGATCAGTGTGTCCAGGCCCCGGTAGTCGCCTTCGCCGGTGCCCCGGGTCAGGACCACCCGGGCGAGGCTGTCGCGCACGATCAGCCTGCGGCGGGCGGCCGGCGTGGACGGGTCGAGGGTGACGAGAGTGGCCCCGGCCCGCAACACCGCGAGGAGCGCGACCACCGCGTCCGTACCTGTCGTCAGCGTGGTGGCGACGCGGTCGCCGTTGCGCACACCGCAGGTCCGCAGGTGGACGGCGACGCGGTCGGCGGCCGACCGCAGTCGGGGCGCGTCGGACCGGGTTCGGATGTGCTGCTCGACAAGATCACAGACCGACAAGACCGACATCATTCGCTCCTCGGGGCGACGCCTTCCGGCTTGGAAACTTCTTGCCAACACTTTGGCAAGTACCTCTGGGGCCACCGTCTTGTCTCGCTCGAGCAGCGCTGGATCCGCAGCTCGGCAAGGGGGACGGCGGCGCAGTCGGGCGGGCTGCCTTGGCAAACCGGGCCGCGGAGAAAAGGCCGAAGCCCCCGCGGCGGCTCAAGGCCGGCGGGGGCTTCTCGGTGGCGCTGCTCGCGGTACCCGCGATCCACCTCAGAGAGCGGTGGGGGCGACGGGCAGGCCCGGGTCACCGGCGGGGGTGGTGGGCAGGCCGGGGTCGCCTTCGGTGGTGGGGGCGACCGGGAGGCCCGGGTCACCGGCCGGGGTGGTCGGGAGGCCGGGGTCGCCTTCGGTGGTGGGGGCGACCGGGAGGCCCGGGTCACCGGCCGGGGAGGTGGGCAGGCCGGGGTCGCCCTCGGTGGTGGGGGCGACGGGCAGGCCGGGGTCGCCGGCGGGGGAGGTCGGGAGGCCGGGGTCGCCGGCCGACTGCGTCACCGAGACCGCGTTGTCGGCGGCGAAGGCGGAGGAGGAGCTGATGGTCACTCCGGCGAAGGCGGCGGCGGCGATGGCGGCGGTGGTGGCGATCCGGGCGATGCGGTTCATGGCTGGCTCCTTGGTTTGTCAGTTTGTGTTGCCTCGTTGGCAACCTTCTGCCAAGAAGCTTGGCAAGAGTTCCTAGTGTTTCTCTCGTGAATCGGTCGAGATGTAATCGAGTCTTCCGTCGAATTCCGTCCAAGGCCCCAGTTGCCTCCCGGTATTCCATGAGAGCAACGCCTTGACCTGCATTAATGCGATCTGGCAGTCGCTTGGCAGAAATCCGCGCCGCTTGGCAAAATCCGGCAACTTCCTGCCTGGGGAAAGGGCAAGGCGCGGTTGTCGGCCCGACGGGAGGGCTATTTCCGTAGAAGAAATCGCTTACTAGATTCTCGGTGGAATGCGCATTGCCAAAATCTCCCGACGCTTGGCAATATCGTGCCAAGGCATCAGGCAGAAAGTTTCCAAGCGCTGAGGGGAGTCCCGGACATGAAGGCGACGTCTCACGGAGGTACACGGGTTCACCTGGACCCGGCCGGCCAGGGCCGGATGCCCGACGCCGCCCGTGCGGCGTTCGTTCACTGGACCCGGCACGACGACCGCTACGGCCCCTATGAACTTGAGGAGTACCTCGAGGACGTGGTGCGGGACGAGCTCGCCACCCGACTGGCCACCGCGCTGCACATCCCCACAGGGGACACCGCCCTGTTCACCGGTGCGGCCGACGCATTCGCGGCCTTGACCGAGCAACTGCCGCTGGGACCGGGCGACCGCGTCTGGACCACGCCGTACGAGGGTCACGAGCAGCTGACCGCGCTGTACGCACTGCGCGACCGGACACGCTGCGACCTGACCGTCGTCCCGCTGCGGGAGAACGGCGATCTGGATCTGGAGTGGATGCAAGCCCACCTCGACGACAGCGTCGCGCTCGTTTCCGTGACGCATGTCCCAGCCGGGTGCGGCATCGTCAACCCGGTCGAGGACATCGGCCGCATGCTGCGTGCCCACCGCTGCCTGTACGCGGTCGACGCCTCGTACTCCGTCGGGCAGCTCCCGCTGGACGTCTCCCGGATCGGCTGCGATCTGCTCACCGCCGACGGCTGGCGGTTCCTCTGCGGCCCGCAGGACCTCGGATTCGCTTGCTTCGCGCCGGAGTTGAAGGACTACTACGGGCCACCGGACGGTATCCGGCCGCGGCCGGCGCCGCACGGCGCTGCCGTCGTCGCACTGAACGCGGCGCTCGCCGGACGGCCACAGCTGTTCCCGGACGCGGAGTTGGCCGATGAGGCGCGCGACGTGGTCCTGCGGGCGCCCGGTGTCGACGTGATCGCCCCTGGCGGCATTCAGTCCGCGATGCTGGCCTTTCGCCACGAACGGCTGCCCGCCGGGCTGATGCGCAAGGAGCTCGCGGCCCGAGATGTCGTGGTGCGCAAGATGGTCGGCCAGGAGAACCCGCTCTACCTGCCGGGGCGCGGCATCACGACCGCGCTCCGTGTCTCACTGCACCACGACACCACCGCGCAGGACATTGCCCGATTCGGCGAGGCGCTGAACGACGTCCTGGCCGCGACGTACCGCAGCCCCGCGGCCGACACTCCCCGCCGGCAGCACGAGGGCGCCACGATCCTGCGCTTCCCGGTGCGCACGGCGGCCAAGGAGGACACCGGGGCGCTCGGGCTGCCGCACGGCCGATAGCCGCCAGGCGCGTCGGCGGGCGGACCGAGTCCATGGGCGCACGCGAGGGCGGTCGGGGGATCTCAATCCGACAGCACGCCCCTGCTTCAAGCCTTGGCCTTGCGCTCGTAGCGGCGGTGCAGGCGGCGGCAGCCGTTCAGCCACGACATTCTCGGAGATGCCTACCGAGATCGGCAGCCCGTTGCGGTCACAAATGACGTGAACCTTCGACCCGAGTTTGTCGCGGTCGGTCGGTCGGATTCGGTCCGGTCAGGCCCCCTTTGACCGCGCGGACGCTGACACTGCCAATCGCGCAGCGAGACCAGTCGAGGTCACCGTGCGAGCCGAACAGGTCCTGGAAGATCTCCCACAGCCCGTCCGGCACCAGACGCTGAACTATGTCCATGACCCGAGCAACGAACGGGGCGGTGCTCAGCGCTCCTCGAACGAGAGCGCAGCACTCGGTCCGGGCGGACGGTGCTCTTGCCGACAGGTCGCGTACACCGCGACGAAGGCGGCGAGTCCGCTCGCCGCGCCGCCCGGTACGAGAGCGGTCACCGGGACGTGCTGTTTGAACCCGCGCGACAGCGCGCGGTGCGCCTCGAGTGCGGCGGCGACCAGGTCCGCGCGGTCGCCGTCCCCGCGGGTCATCGCCAACGCCTGTGCCCAGGCACGGGAGACGATCTCGTCCTTGCGCTGATGAACAGGCACGGATGCCTCCTTGTGGTCGCACCGAAGGGGATTCACAGCCCGCGACCGAGGGCGGACGCCAGTGCGCGGGCCAGGCTGTCGGGAGCGGTTCCCGCCGCGTCGAGCACGACGGCAAGCGGCCGGTGGCCGTCGGCCGCACTGAGTGCGGCGATGGCGCAGGCGGCCTCGCCGTCACCGGAGAAGGCGACCAGGGCCAGGCCTGCGCCGGAACGGATACGGGCGCCGAGGGTGGCGTGCACGGCGCGTGCGGCGGTGTCCGCCGCGGGGCCGCCGGCCGGTACGGGACCCAACAGGAGAATCTCCTCCGGCCCGCTGTAGGCGTGAGCGAGCAGGCCGTAGAAGGCACGGGAGATGCCCGGTGCCCGCAGCAGGCCGATCGTGCCGGCACCGGCGCATGCGGGAAGGCGCAGAACAGCCTGCGGGACACGGTCCTCGGGGGCCTCGCCCGGTTTCGGCGCCTCCGCGGACTTCGCTCGCGGCGGGGTTCCGATCCCCAGCCCGGAAAGCAACTCGAGCGCCTCGCCGACGGAGGTGAACTCACCTGCGCCTCTTGGCAGTTCGCGCAGCAGCAGCACCACATGCGCGAGCAGTTCCATGACGTCGCGACGGTGCGCCCGGTCGTAGGTGGCGGTCAGGACCAGACGGCCTTGCCGGTCGTGCTGGGCGATCAGGGTGACCGGGTAGGCGGTGTGCGCGCCGAGGCTCTGCGGCGGCTCCACCTCGACGCCGAGTGCGCCGAGTTCGGTCTGCGCAGCGGTGAGGATGCGCGGTGCCGCCTCGAAGGTGAGCAGAGTGTCGGCGGGCGGCTGCGTCCTGCCGGCCAGATCGTGGATCTGCCCCAGCGACATCCATTCGTACGCGGTCTGGTCGAGGAAACGGTCACGCAACGCGGCGATCAGTTCGGGCAGCGTGGCGTGCGGGTCCACGAGCACGGACTGCGGCAGCGGACCGGCCAGAGCGCCGGGGGTGAGCTCCGCCCCCTCGAACGGGACGGTGCGGCCGGTGGCGGTCGTGGCGAAGCGCACCTGTGCCCGTCCCTCGGCCCGGCCGGCGCGGTACAGGAGCAGCGACCACACCGCCTGCAGCGCGATGAACTCGCCCGCACCCCACCGCGCGGCCCAGCGCCTGAGCTCTGTTGTCTCCTGCTCGGTCAGCCGCAGCAGGGACCGTCCGTCGCCGCGCCCGCCGGCGGTGAACAGAGGGGGAACACACAACGGTTCACCGGCCCGGACCCCACCGGAAACGGCACAGTCACCGGAAGCCGCGAAAAAGCCCTCGGCGGGTGTGGTGCGCTGCGCGGCGAGCCAGGTCCCGTAGTCCGTCATGTCGGGACGCCGCTCTCCGCCGGGCAGTACACCACCGGCGAGGTAGCCACGGTAGAACTCCCTGACCAGCAGCCGGATCGAGAAGCCGTCGAGCAGCGCGTGATGGTACGTGAGGAGAACCCGGGCCGGTCGCGCCCGTACCTGTGGGCCGCCTCCCAGCAGGGTGATACGCAGAGGGGCCGGGCGGCGCGGGTCGATGCCGCGGCGCCGTTCGGCTTCGACGAGAGAGGGCCATTCGGTGCTGCCGTACGGCATGCGCAGAATCTGCGATTCGGCCTCCTCGTGAATGACAAGACCGGGTTCTGCCCAGCCGTCGAAGGCCGTGCGCAGCACGGACTCCCTGGCGAAGACCGAGTGCCAAGCCGCGGTGAACCGCGCCACGTCCAAGGGGCCGTGCCAGTCCCAGGCCACCTGCTCGACCTGGCGCCCGGAACCGGGGTGCGCGTCCGCGTCCGCGAGGAGTTCACGCTGCAGCGGCGTCGCGGGCAGCCGCCGGGGGCGCAAGGAACCGCGGCCGCCACCCGTGGGGAGGTCGGCCAGCGCGGCCAGGGGCGGTTGCTCCCGGGCCGAGTGCGCGCGGCGGTTGAAGCGCAGTGTGTGCTGCCCGGGCCCACGGCTGTGCAGGTCGGCCAGCCAGGCAGGAGTGTCCGGGCGGCGTGCCGAGAGGGCATCGAGTGCGGCTTTGACCCGGGTGGCCTCGATCGGCCCGCGCAACTCCACCACGGGAGCCTCGTCGGGACCTAGGCGGACGATGACGGCGATCGGTTCGTCCTGTGGACGAGCGAAGCGGCTAGTGGTCATCGGCTGTCCGGGGCGCGCCCAGGCGAAGGCCCCTCTCCTTTCCCGAGGTGCGCCGCTCAAGCATCCGCAAGGCCATCACCAAACCCCTGACAGAATCCTGACGTCCCGATCAACCGGCGTGGGCTGCACGGCAGTTCAGGCCAGGTCGTCACGGAGCACCCGGCGGTGCGCGATACGCCACTCGCCGCGGCTGGGGACCAGGGCGTCCTCCATCACACAGACGTACAGCGCTTTGCCGCCGCCCATGTGCAGAGCCTCGCTGCCGCTTCCGTCCGACGGTGCGTGTACGAGGGCCGAACAACGGGTGCGCAGTGCATGATCGTGACCGGGCAGCAGGTCGAGCCGGCCCACCCAGTGGGTGAGGCGGTGGCCGGCCCGCCGTCGGCGCGCCGCACCGGCGCGGGGATAACGGGTCAGCCCGGTGCGCGCCGGCACCGGCTCGGGCAGAAAAGGCAGGTCGAGGGTTGCGTCCTCGGTGAACAGGCCACCCCACGCCGCGACATCGTGCGTATCGAGGATGCGCATCTGATGGGCGTAGAACTGCTCGGCCTGCCGGTGCAGCGCCGCGAAATCCTGGGCCCGGCCGAGGCGTTCCGTGCTGGTGTCGATCAACTCGACGGTCATGGTCCCGGCCTCCGGATCCGTCCCGATATCAGTCCGGCCAGTGTCCGGGACGTTGATCGAGCATCCGTCGAAACCGGCTCGAGGGTTCCTGGAGCGCCCTCTGCTCGGCCCCGCCGTGCCTTGTTGCCGGTTACCGCCCTGACACGACCGCCGATGACAACGGCGCAAGGCGTGACGCGACTCGGAAAGCTGAGTGCACGGGCCGAGTGACGTGATCAGGCCGCAAACAGGTTGAACGTCGAGGTGCGCCGCTCGCCCGACAGCACATCCAGCGCCGGATCGACAGCAAGGATCATCTGGTGCAGACGCTGCAACTGCGGCGAGGGCTCCACACCGAGTTCGTCGATGAGACGCTTGCGCAGCCTGCGGTAGACATCGAGTGCGGTCGCCTGGCGGCCGGCGCGGTACAGCGCGACCATCGCCTGCGCGTGCAGCCCCTCGTGCTGCGGATGGCGTGCGATCAGGTCCGCGAGTTCCGAGACGAGGTCGCCGTGCCGACCCAGCCGCAGATCGGCGTCGATCCGGCGCTCGAGCGTGACCAGACGGGACTCCCGCAGCCGGAGGATCTCGATGGAGAGGACCGTGCCGGCGGGGACATCGACAAGAGTGGGTCCTTTCCACATCGCGAGAGCACTCTTGAAGTGCTCGGCCGCGTGGGCGTCCTCGCCGCTCTCGAAGGCGCGTTGGCCGTCGGCCACCAACTGCTCGTAGCGGTACACGTCCACGCAGTCGGCCGATATCTGCAGGACATAGCCGCCGTGCCGGGTGGCGAGGATCTCCTTGGCATTGCCGGGGGAGTCGGGTCCCATGGCGGTGCCCAGCCGGCGGCGCAGCTGCAGTACGTACGTCTGCAGTGTGGTCATGGCGCTCTGCGGAAGGTGGGAAGACCAGAGCTCCTCCATGAGTGTGCCCACCGGGACGATCCGACCCGGCTGGAAGGCGAACAACGCAAGGAGTTGGCGAGGTTTGCTCGCGGTGGGCACGATCGAGACGCCGTCGAGGGTGGCGGTGAGCGGGCCCAGAACCTGAATCTCCACAGTTTCCTCCCCGTACGCAACGAGTGTTGGTCGTACCGGAGACCAGCCAGCGGGTCTGGGGGTCCGTCGCAAGATAGAACGGTTCTGGCCCTGTTCGTACGGGCCTTTAGCTGCGCTCGAGTCAGCCTGTACGCAGGCTCGTTCGGGCTGGAGAGGATCTCCAGAGCGCATCGAGCCCGACTTGAGCGGGCGGCTGTCCGCGCAACACCGCGGCTATCGTCGACAAGCCCTGTCCTCGGTCCAGGGCCAGGCCATCCATCCGGACACGTGAGTGTCCTGTCGCGGGAGCCGCCATGCGTAAGGCCCTTGAGCCCCGGCTGCGTCTGTTCGTGTTCCATCACTCCGGTGGCTCGCATCTGATGTACCGCGATTGGCCGGCATGCTTCCCGTCGGACTGGGACGTGTACGTGCCCGATGCCCCGGGCCGCGGTCCGCGCGACGAGCGGGCCGCCGTGAGCGACACCGGTGCGCTCCTTGATTACTTCGAGCATGAGCTGGACGACAGGCTGCGGGGCCGTTTCGCGTTCTTCGGGCACAGCATGGGCGGGCTCGTGGCGTACGAACTGACCCGCCGTCTGCTGGCCGCCGGGCGGACCCCGCCCGTCTGGCTGGGGGTGTCCGCACGCAGCACGCTGCACCCCGACGGTGACCCCACACGCCGCCACCTGCTCTCGGACGCCGACCTGCGTGCGGAGCTCACCGCGATGGGCGGTACGTCGTCCTCGGTCATGGCCCACGACGAGCTGTGGGAACTGTTCTCGCCGACCATCCGCGCGGACCTGCGGATCAGCGAGACCTGGCGTACCCCGCCGCTCACCGCTCCGCTGCCTGTACCTCTGTCCTTGTTCGGCGGCGCCCAGGACCATGTGGCCCCGCCGCAGCGCATGGCCGGTTGGGCCGGGGTATCCGAGCGCTTCCTCGGCCACCACCTCTTCGACGGTGGCCACTTCTACTTCCAGGGCAGCCGGCTTGCCGAGGTGACGCAGCGGATCCACGACGACGTGAGCCGCGCCTTGCTGTCGGCCGAGGAGTCGGCCCAGGCAGTGCGATGACCGTCGGGCAACTCGCCGCACCGGCGGTGCGCGAGGCGACGGAGTTCCGGCTGCTCGGTCCCGTGATCGTGCACGATGCGCGGACAGGGGTCGGCTTCGCGCCCGCCAGTCCCAAGCAGAGGGCTCTGCTCGCGGCCCTGGTCATCCATGCCGGGGAGCGTCTTTCGGTGGACCGCCTGGTCGAGGAGCTGTGGGGAGACCGGCCGCCCGCCAACGCGCCGAACGCGCTGCAGGCCCATGTCTCACGGCTGCGCAGGCTGCTTCCGGACCGCGACCACGAGTGGATCAGCACGTTGCCCACCGGATACCTGCTCACGCTCGGTCATGCCTCGACCGATGTCGCCCGCTTCTCACGGCTGTCCGCGGAAGGACGGACAGCCGTGCCCGAAGACCCGCGTTACGCGGTGGAACTCCTGAGCCAGGCCATTGAGTTGTGGCACGGGCCGGCCTTGCTGGACAGCTGTCACGGGCCCATCTGCACGGCCGAGGCGGACCGCCTCGAGGAACAGCGACTGACCACCCTGGAAGCTCTGTACGAGGCCCGTCTGGACACGAGCACCTATCTCGCTGTCATCCCCGACCTGGAGCGGCTCATCGCCGACCATCCGCTGCGAGAGCGCTTCTACGACCTGCTGATGGTCGCCCTGTACCGGGGAGGCCGTCAGAGCGAGGCACTCGGCGTCTACGAAAGCGCGCGCCGTCGTCTGATCGGCACGCTCGGCATCGAGCCGGGCCTTGCCCTGCGCTATCGCCTCGAGGCGATCCTCAACCACTCACCCGCCCTGGCGTCCACGCGCCCGCACCCGCCGAGCCTGGTGACCCAGGTCGCCGAGCTCCAGACCCGTATCGACCGGCTCGAGCGGGCTCATGAGGACATGCTCAAAAGGTGCTGTGTGACCGAGCGGCACTTGAAGTCATCGCTTTGAGGAACGGGTTGTCCTGCAGTGTCTCCAGGACCTCCGGGTCGGGAACGACGACCGTCCCGAACCCGTCGCCGGGGAACATCTGCAGGAGCACCGCGTGCGCGACCCTGCCGTCGATCACGCGAGCCGCGCCGACCCCGCCCTTCACGGCGTCGAGGCAGCCCGTCATCTTGGGCACCATGCCGCTGCTCAACTCCGGCAGGAGTTTCTCCAGTTCGCTGATCGTGAGCCGTTCCACGACCTTGTCGCTGTGCGGCCAGTCCTCGTACAGGCCCGCCACGTCGGTGAGCATGATGAGCTGCTGGGCGCCGAGGGCGGTCGCGAGCGCCGCCGCCACAGTGTCGGCGTTGGCGTTGTAGACCTGGCCGTCCTCCACACTGCGGGCCCGCGGGGGGATCACCGGTATCCGGCCGGCCGAGAGCAGGTCCTCGATGGCGCCGGTCCGTACTTCGACGATCTCGCCGACTCGGCCGATGTCCACCGGCTCCCCGTCGATCCACGGCTGGTGCTGCTTCGCGGTCAGGGTGTCGGCGTCCTCGCCGGTCATGCCGACAGCGAGCGGAGCGAACTGGTTGATCAGGCCGACCAGTTCGCGCTGGAGCCGGCCGGAGAGCGTCATCCGCACCACGTCCATCGCGAGCGGCGAGGTGATCCGCAGGCCCGCCTTGAACTCCCGCGTCAGACCGTGCAGGGCGAGCTCGGCGTCGATCTGCGGACCGCCCCCGTGCACCACCACGGGCCGCAGCCCGGCGCACCGCAGAAAGACGATGTCGCGGGCGAACGCCGCCGTGAGGCTCTCGTCGACCATCGCGTGGCCGCCCAGCTTGATGACAAGCGTGTGGCCCTGGTGGCGGGCGAGCCAGGGCAGAGCGTCGTCGATGGCATTGGCTTTGAGCTGGGCGAGGTGTGTCAGGGATGTCATGAGAACCTCGCAGGAGGAGCGATGAGTTCACCGACCGGGACAAGGGCGCTCATGGGCACGATTCCTTCTGTGGAGGACCCGGACGCGCGCCGGGCCTGATCAGCAGGGAAGTTGTGTCAGTACGGTTCGGGTACGCGTGGCCGGGTGCCCCTCAACCGCCTGAGAGCTCTGCGGACAGTGACTCACCGTCCGCTCGACGGATCGTCGTGAACTGCTCGAGAACGGATGCAGCGGAGACATACGGCGACCCCTGCGGCGCCGGGGACTGCGGGCGCTCAGACAGCCGAGTGCGCGAGCTGCGCATCGGCCAGCTCCGCCGGGGCGCGCCGCATCACGATGGAGCCGGCGATCTCCCCGCTGCGCACCGCGATGTTCGACAACAGTGCCGAGGACAACCCGTGGGTGTGCTCGGTGCCGCCCTGCAGATAGACCCCGCACGTCAGACCGGTCGCGGTGACGAGGCGGTAGTCGCGGGTCACCTGATGCCTGCCGGACTCGTCGCGCTTGAAGTTGCGGTCGAAGTCGTCGCCCAGCAGCCTCGCCGGGTCCAGGCCGTCGTAACCGGTGGCGAACACCAGCGCGTCGACGACGATCTGCTCCTGGGTGCCGTCGAGTACGGAGTGCAGGACGACCTTTGTCGCGTCGCCCAGATGCTCGATCTCGGCGACCCGTGTGAGGTTGCGGAAGTGCAGCCGCAGGCTGCCGCGCACCTGCTCGTCGTACGAACGCTGGTACAGCGCACGGATGACGTCCGCGTCGACCACCGAGTAGTTGGTGTTGCGGTGGTAGCGCCAGAACGAGTCACGGGCGCG
The DNA here is from genome assembly GCF_016464295.1 of Streptomyces sp. N35. NCBI lineage: Bacteria > Bacillati > Actinomycetota > Actinomycetes > Kitasatosporales > Streptomycetaceae > Streptomyces > Streptomyces sp. N35. Next base: position 53,157 of record NZ_JAEIMH010000063.1, read on the forward strand.
TTCCGTGCCGAAGTAGTACTCGTCGACCGCGTTGGGGTCGAAGATCTGGTTCGCGAAGGGGGTGTCGTCGGCGACGGAGTAGCCGTACGACGGGAGGATCGCGGAAACCTCGGCGTGCGGCAGCGAGTCGTAGAGGAACCGGGTGATCTCGGCCGCGCTCTGGCCGGCGCCGACCACCGCCACGTTGCGGAGCTCGTGCGGGGGCTGCTGCTGATACCTGCTGAGGAACTCCGAGCTGTGCCAGACCCGCGCGCCGGCCGACATGCCGTCCGGCAGCCGCGGTACCAGTCCCGTGGAGATGGCCACGTTGCGCGCGGTGACGACCCTGGTCGTTCCGTCGGCGCCGCGCACCTCGACGTCCAGGAGCCCCGGCCGGCCGTCCGCGTCGGCGACGGGCCGGATGGCGGTGACCTCCGTCCCGTAGGTGACCCGGTCGCTCAGGCTCGACGCCGCCCACTCCAGATACTGATGGAATTCATGGCGGGTCGGGTAGAAGTCCTGGTTGTTGACGAACTGAACAAGTCGGTCGGAGGCGTGAAGGAAGGAGATGAAGCTGTACCGCGAGACCGGGTTCCTGAAGGTCACCAGGTCCTTGAGGAACGAGATCTGCATCGTGGTCGACGGCAGCAGCATGTTCCGATGCCAGCCGAACATGAGCTGCCGCTCGAAGAAGTGCGACCTGATCGGCTGCTCGGGGGACGTGGCCTCGTGCTCCTCCAGGGCGATGGCGAGCGCCATGTTGGACGGACCGAACCCGATGCCGACCACGTCGTAGATCTCTTCGCTGGGCCTACCCGTTGTGTCCATAGAAAACTCTCCCGCTGGCGTGTGGAAAACTCGACCGGCTGGCTCGAGAGACCGTTTTGCAGTGTTCTCTTCCGGGTGTCGTGCGGCAACCGAAATGAGGGTGGAATTCTCCCCGGCGTCGTCGAACGCCCTTATTTCCAAGAAGGTTGTCCCGTCGACAGGACGGCCAGTAGCGTGATCGGCGTTCTTCTGGATTCCCCTTGCCCTGCGCCAGGGCCCCGTCCCCGACTCTATTCCCGAAAGGTGAATTCGGATGTTCGTACCCAGCTTCTATCGTGAGCCGGACGCGTCCTGGATGGTGGACCTGGTCCGTGGCAATCCGCTGGCGCTCGCGGTGACCAACGGAGCCCCGCAGGAAGTGCCCTTCGCCACGCACCTGCCGGTGATCTTCGACCCCGCGGCCGTCGGTGACCTGGAGGGCGGACTGCCCGGCGCCACGCTGCTCGGGCATCTGAACCGGGCCAACCCGCACTGGTCGGCGCTGCAGGACGGCGAGTTGCTGCTGCTGACGTTCACCGGCCCGCACTCGTACGTCTCGCCCACCGTGTACGAGACGACGCCGGCCGCTCCGACCTGGAACTTCACCTCGGTGCATGTACGCGGCGTGATCGAGAAGATCACCACTGTCGAGGAGACGCTGGAGGTCGTACAGGCCACCGTGAGCGCCTACGAGGGGGCCTTCGGCGACGGCTGGGACATGACCGCCTCGCTCGACTACTTCCGCAAGATCGTGCCCGCCGTGGGCGCCTTCCGGCTCACCGTCACCAAGGCCGAGGGCATGTTCAAGCTGAGCCAGGAGCAGCCCGGAGAAGTCCGCGAGCGGGTGCGGGAGTCGTTCGGGCAGAGCGGTTGCACCTACCGGCGCGAGACGGCGGCCCTGATGAGCAAGCTGGGCGGATGACAGGAGCGGCGCCCGGACACGGGCGGACAGGCCGTGCGGTCAGGCACGCACACCTGCCGCAGGCCGGGCCGACTGCTCGATGAGGTCCGCATCGGGCTCGCCGGTCTCCTCGTCCAGGGTGCTGTGCGCCGCACTGTCGAGCGTGCTGACCACCCACTGCTCGAAGTCCACGCCCCGTTGCCGTGCGGCTTGGTGCCACCGCTCGATCCGGTTGCCGGGCAGCTCCAGCTGACGGCTCGGTGCGGGCGGGACGCTCCGCGGCTCCTCGCCCTGGTGGACTGCGCGGATGGCGTTGCGCAACTGCTTGGTGGTCCACCGGTGTTCCTCGGCGCGGTCGAGCCAGAGCTCCTGTTCCGGCACGGTCATGGACGCCAGTTCCGCGTGATGCTGGAAGGTCAGGGCCGGTCTGCGCCGGCTGTGGTCGAAGCGCCGGGAGACCCAGGCGTAGTTGCGCAGCGTCTGGTACGAGAGTCCGACGGCCCGGATGCCGCGCTGGTAGCGGTCGGTGTAGTGGTCTTTCCCGTAGACCATCCAATCGCCCTTCCACCAGGAGGACGAGTCGAGGACGTCGGCGAGCTGCCGTCCGGCGCGCTCCCATTCGTCGTAGGCCATCTTGGCCGGTATCTGCAGGCCGACCCGCGTGGTCAGCACTTGACCCCGGCGCGGCGCGTCCGGCGTGGCCCGCGGCTGCCGGGGCGGTTGCTGCGGGAGCGCGGGCGCCATGGAGCCGGCGAGGCCTGCGGTGTGTTCGGTCTGGTGCGCCATCACGCCTCCAGGAGCAGGATGCACTGAACCGACGTGAAGCCTCGCAGGGGTACCTCGGCCGTCACCTGAGGCCCGCTCGAACGCTTGCGCGCCGCCCGGCTGGTGGCGGCCGGGCGGCGCGCGGGGTTGTCCTCGCGACGGGGACTGGCGGGGGGGTTCCCATATTCGGTGCGGAA
>NZ_JAEIMH010000063.1:55815-57477 GCF_016464295.1 Streptomyces sp. N35
CCCCCCCGGCGCGCCCCCCCGCCCCGCTGCGGCCCCGCGGGGTGGGGGGGGGGGCGGCCGCGCGCGTGTTTGTCCTGTCGACGGGAACTGGCGGAGAGATTCCAATATTCGGTGCGTAAGAACGCAGAAATACGACAGAAAGGCACTCGGCCGTTTCTCCCGGTCGTCACCAACGCACTTCAGTCGACGGACTTCAGCCAATGGACTTCAGCCAACGCACTTCAGTCGACGGATATCAGCCGATGGATATCAGCCCCGGATATCAGCCCACGGACTTGAGCGCCGCGTGGAACCGGTCGAGAAAGGCGTCCACTTCGTCCTCCGACACGATCAGCGCAGGAGCGAGCCGGATGACATCCGGCAGCGCCGCGTTCACCAACAGCCCTTGCTCCTGGGCCGCCTCCTGTACGCGCGCCGCGCGGGCATCGTCGAGGACGACGCCCCACAGCAGCCCGGCCCCCCTCACCTCGCGTACCAGCGGGTGGCCGAGGTTCTCGAGCCCCTGGCGCAGTCGTTGACCTGCACGTCGTACGTGGGTGAGCAGGCCGGTGTCCTCGATCGTGTCCAGGACGGCGAGGGCAGCCGCGCACACCAGGGGGTTGCCGCTGAAGGTGGAGCCGTGCGTGCCTGGTGTCAGGAGCGCCGCGGCCGCGCCGAAGGCGAGCGTCGCCCCGATGGGCAGCCCGCCCCCCAGTCCCTTCGCCAGGGTGACGATGTCGGCCTCGACGCCCTCGGCCTGAGCCGCGAACCAGTGCCCGGTGCGCCCGATACCGGTCTGGATCTCGTCGAGGACCAGCAGCGTGCCGGTCTCCTCCGTGATGCCCCTGGCGGCCCGGAGATATCCGGCCGGGGGCACGACCACCCCGTTCTCGCCCTGCACCGGTTCAAGGACCACCAGCGCGGTGTCCTCGGTGACGGCGGCCCGCAGGGCCTCGGCGTCCCCGTACGGGACATGCTCGACCTCGCCCGGCAGCGGCACGAAGGGGCGCTGCTTGGCGGGCTGGCCGGTCAGCGCCAGGGCGCCCATGGTGCGCCCGTGGAAGCCGCCGGCGGCTGCGACCATATGGGTGCGGCCGGTGAGCCTGCCGATCTTGAACGCCGCCTCGTTCGCCTCCGCACCGGAGTTGGAGAAGTACACGCGGCCGTCGGTGCGGCCCGTCAGCCGCAGCAGGCGCTCCGCCAGACGTACGGGCGGTTCGGCGACGAACAGATTGGACACGTGGCCGAGGGTGTCGAACTGCCGCGTCAGAGCCGTCCGTATCGCGGGGTGGGCGTGCCCGAGCGCATTGACCGCGATGCCACCGACGAAGTCCAGGTACTCCGTACCGTCCGCGGACCAGACCCGCGTGCCGCGCCCCTTGACCAGAGGCAGCCGCGGCGTGCCGAAGTTGTCCATCATGACGCTGTTCCAGCGCCCGGTCAGTGTCGCGTCGGCCTCGGCTCCCGGCGCCGGCGGGGATGTGTTCATGAGGAGTACTCGCTGTTCTCGTGGACGTAAGCCGCGGTCAGGTCGTTGGTGCGGATGACGGCGGACCGGGTGCCCGCGGACAGGTCCACGGTGATCCGCACGGCGCGCTCCGTCATGTCCACCAGCTCACGGTCCTCGCCGACGCCGCCGTTCTTGCAGACCCAGACGCCGTTGATGGCGACGTTCAGCTGGTC
>NZ_JAEIMH010000064.1:0-2684 GCF_016464295.1 Streptomyces sp. N35
CGCGCCCCCCCTGCGCGAGGGGGGGGGGGGGAGGGGGGGGCCGACCTCCCACCCAGGGCACGATCAGGCAGCGCTCCCCGACTCCCCACCCGCCCAACCTCGAACCCGCCCAACCTCGAACCCGCCCAACCTCGAACCCGCCCAACCTCGAACCCGCCCAACCCCGAACCCGCCCAACCTCGAACGCACCCAACCTCGAACGCACCCAGCCCCGAACCCACCCAGCCCCGAACCCACTCAGCCCCCGAACCCCACCCACCCTGCGCCGCCCTGGACGGAACGTTCACACCCAGCCCGTCCGGCGTTTGAGGACGTCTTTCGTCTTTCAGCCCCTGCGGCGCTTGAGCAGATCCGAACGAAGTTCGGATGAAGGGGTCCGGGGCGCAGCCCCGGTTTCTGGAAGGGGCGGGTAGGGGAAAACAGCCCGCCGCAGGCGCAACCGGGCCGCACCCGACAGCGAGACCGCGACCGCACCCGGCGCGCATGGGGTACCGGCGGCCCCAACCCCCTTACCGCGCAAGGGATTCCCCTCATGCTCCGCGCCCCGCGAAGGAGCAGGCTGCAGGCGTGCGCCTGGCGTGTCTGCGTCAAGCAGACGCGCCTCTCCGCAACCAGGCGCACCCCCTCCGCACGCGGCCGGCTCCCCCCGGCCCGACTTCGAGAGGAACCGCCTGTGACTCACCCCCGTGGTCATCGCAGAACACATCGCCCCCGCAGCGGGGTCACCTGGGGCGCGGCCGCCGCCGGCGTCCTGCTGACGCTCGGCGCGCTGCAGCACTCCGCCCAGGCCGACCCCGCACCGCCCAGTCCTGACACCGCCCTCGTCGAGGCGGTTCAGCGCGATCTGGGCCTCACCCGGCAGGAGGCCGCCGAGCGGCTCGCCGACGAGGCCGCGGCGCAGCGTACGGCCACGGCCCTGCGCGGCGAACTCGGCGACCGCCTCGCCGGTGTCTGGTTCGACGCGGGCAGCGGCACGCTCGCGGCCGCCGTGACCAGCGGTGCCGGGGCGGGCGAGGGCCGCGCGGCGGGGGCACGCCCGCCCGGGGGCGCCCCCTCCGGCCCCGAACTCGCCGCCGTCGCCGACGAGATCACCCGCCTCGTCGGCAACGGCAAGGACGGCGTGCGCAGTTGGGGGGTCGATGTCCGTGACAACCGCGTCCGCGTGGCGGTGGCGGAACAAGCGGACCCCGGTTTCCTGAAGGCGCTGAAGGTCTTCGGTGACCGTGTGCACGTCGAGACCGGGGCGGACACCCCGCGCCAGCAGGGCGGTGAGGTCGCCGGCGGCGAGAAGTGGGTGCCCGGCAGCGAGAGCCCCTGCTCCATCGGCTTCTCCGTGACCCGGGCCGGCGGGGCGAAGGCCTTCGTGACCGCCGGACACTGCACGAACGACGTGAACCAGGCCGCGTACGGCAAGGACGGCACCCGCGTCGGCACGTCCAACAAGGGCGGCACCGGCAGCTACAACAACCGCGAGGGCGACTTCGGCATCGTCGACGTCGATCAGTCCGCCTGGACGCTCAGTAGCCGGGTCGAGGGGTACAGCCAGAGCGACGTCACGCTCACGGGCTCGCAGGACGCCACCGTGGGAACCCTGGTCTGCCGCTCGGGCCAGACCAGTCAGTACCGCTGCGGTGAAGTGACCCAGGTGAACCAGTCCGTCGACTACGGCAACGTCGTCATCGACGGCCTGTCGTACACCGACGCCTGCTCGGCCGGCGGCGACTCCGGCGGCAGCTACGTGACCGCGTCGGGCGGCAAGGCGGTCGGTATCCATTCCGGCGGTGGCAGCAACACCTGCGGCAGTTCCGGGGAGACCTTCACCATCTTCCAGCCGGTCAACGAAGCGCTGAGCAAGTTCTCCGCGACGCTCGTCACGGGTGCCCCGCAGCCCGGCGAGGTCACCGTCGCCGCCGTCTCCGACCAGCACACCGCCGTGGGGCAGCGGGCCGAGGTCGCCAACAGCGCCGAGGGCGGGACCGCCCCGTACACCTGGAGTGCCGGCGGACTGCCCGCAGGCTTCGCCATCGACGCGTCGAGCGGCACCATCTCCGGCGCGGCGAGCACGGAAGGAACCTCGAACGTGACCGTCACGGCGACCGACAGCGCCGGCAGGACCGGCTCCACGCGCTTCACATGGAGGGTCGGCGACAACGGCGGCGGCACCCTGTCGCTGCAGAATCCGGGCAGCCAGACCGCATACATCGGCAAGGCGGTCGACCTCCGGCTCGTCGCCTCGGGCGGCAGCGGCGCCCGTACCTTCGCGGCCGTCGGCCTGCCCGCCGGCGTCAGCATCGACCGCGCGTCTGGGCGGATCACCGGCTCGCCCACCAAGTGGGGATCCACCACCAGCCGGATCACTGTGACGGACGGCGCGGGCAAGACGGCTTCCACCGATGTGAGCTGGTTCATCTTCTACTGATCGAGAGTTCCGCTGATCGTGGGTTCCACTGATCGAGCGTTCTGCTGATCAGGTGCCCGTCGTACGACCCGCAGTACCTGGCTACCTCTTACATGCGGCATACTTGCGAACCATTCGCAATAACTGTCGATCTTGAACAGGGGTGTGGGCATGAGGGCCGCAGCGATACGGGGAACGGGCGCCCTGGCGGGGGCCGCCCGGGGGGGGGGCGCCGCCCCCCCCTGTGCCCCGCCCCCCCCGGGGGGGTCCGCCGGGGCGCGCGCCC
>NZ_JAEIMH010000064.1:2694-38791 GCF_016464295.1 Streptomyces sp. N35
GGGGGGGGCGGGGGGCCCGCGGGGAGGGGGGGCGGGCGCCCCGGGGCGGCCCCCCCCGCCGGGGGGCCCCCCGCCCCCGCGTGTTCCGCGCCCGGCACGGGCGGCTCCGGCAGCGCGAGCGCCGGGGACTCCGCCGTCGTCGGTATCGCCTACGAGCCGGAGACGCTCAGCCCGCTGCTCGGCTACGGCAAGGACGGCAACTCGAAGATCTTCGACGGGCTGCTCACCCACGACGCCGACATGAAGCTCGAGCCCGCGCTCGCGGCCGAGCTGCCGAAGAAGAGCGCCGACGGTCTCACGTACACCTTCCAGCTGCGCGACGGTGTGAAGTTCAGCGACGGGAAGCCGTTCTCGGCGAAGGACGTCGTCTACACCTACGAGACGATCCTCGACGAGAAGACCAACAACGCGTACAAGAGCGAGCTGGACGCCCTGAAGAGCGTCGAGGCCAAGGGGGACGACGAGGTCGTCTTCAAGCTCAAGTACCCCTACGCCCCCTTCGCCGAGCGCACCGTGCAGGCCATCGCGCCCGAGCACCTCGCCTCGAAGCAGGACGTGAACACCGGCGACCTCACCACGCAACCCGTCGGCACCGGCCCGTACACGCTGGTGAAGTGGTCCAAGGGCGAGAAGCTCACCTTCAAGGCCAACCCCGGTTACTGGGGCGGCGAGCCGAAGGTGAAGAACTTCACCATGGCGATCATCAAGGACGACGACGTGCGCGCCACCAGGCTGCGCAGCGGCGACCTCGACGGCGCGATCCTGCCGCCCAACTTGGCGAAGACGTTCTCCGGCGACAAGGCCAGGAAGACCTACGAGGCGACGAGCTTCGACTACCGCGTGGTGACCCTGCCGACCGGCAACAAGGTCGCGGGCGACACCGATATCCGCCGCGCGCTCGACGTGGCCGTCGACCGCAAGGCCATGGTCGACGCGATCCTCGACGGCGCCGGCAAGGAGGCCTACGGGCCGGTGCCGACCGACAGCGAGTGGTTCACCAAGGGCACCGAGCGCGCCCACGACCTGAAGCAGGCCGAGAAGATCCTCGACGAGGCCGGTTGGAAGAAGGGCTCCGACGGCATCCGCGAGAAGGACGGCGCCCGCGCCACCTTCCCGCTCTGGTACCTGTCCGGCGACAAGCTCCGCCAGGACCACGCCCTCGCCTACGCCTCCGACGCCAAGAAGGCCGGCATCGAGATCAAGGTGCAGGCCGGCACCTGGGAGGTCATCCAGCCGCGGATGGACCGCGACGCCGTGCTCGCCGGCGGCGGTGCGCCCGCCGACCCGGACTTCGACCAGTACGCGATGCTGCACTCGAAGTTCGTGGGCGGCAACGACTTCAACAACATGGGCTTCTACGAGAACCCGGCCGTCGACAAGGCCCTCGAGGCGGGCCGCAAGACCGACGACCACGACGAGCGCAAGGCCGCGTACGACACCGTGCAGCGTGAGCTGGTGAAGAACCCGGGCTACACCTTCCTCACCCACATCGACCATGTGTACGTCGTGAACGACCACTTCGGGTCGCTCACCACCCAGGTCGAGCCGCACGACCACGGCTTCGCGACCGGCCCCTGGTGGAACGTCGAGGACTGGCAGCCGAAGAAGTGACCTCCCGGACCCGGAAGCTCCCCTGGGCGTCGATGGCGCGCATGGCGGGGCGGCGGGCACTGACCGCCGTCCCCGTCCTGCTCGCCGTCACCTTCGGGGTGTTCGCGATCGCCGCCGCCTCGCCCTTCGATCCGGTCAAGGCCTACGCCGGTACGGGCGGACTCACCGCCTCCGAGCAGACCCTGGACCAGCTGCGCGCCAACCTCGGCGTCGACCAGCCGTTCATCACCCGCTGGTGGGACTGGCTGACCGGCGCGCTCGGCGGCGACTTCGGCCAGTCCCTGGTGATGCGCCAGCCCGTGGACCAGGTCATCGGGGATCGGCTCGGCTGGTCCGTGCTGCTCGCCACGACCGCGTTCCTCCTCGCGATCGTCCTCGGCACGACCCTCGGTGTGCTCGCCGCGCGCCGCACCGGCGGCTGGCTGGACCGCGCCGTGACCTCGCTCGCGTACGGCCTGGAGGCCGCGCCGCCGTTCTGGCTCGGGCTGCTCGCCGTGTGGTTCTTCGCCCTGAAGCTCGGGGTGCTGCCGGCCGGCGGTCTCACCGACACCGGCTCGACCGTGGTCAGCGCAGGGCAGGTGGCCAGCCATCTCGTGCTGCCGGCCTGTGTGCTGGCCGTCTCGCAGCTGCCTTGGTTCGTGCTGTACGTACGCCAGGGCGTCGGTGACGCCCTGGAGGAGGATCCGGTGCGCGGGGCCCGTGCGCGCGGGCTCGCGGAGCGGACCGTGCTGCTCGGGCACGCCCTGCGCTCCGGACTCCTTCCGGTCCTCACGCTGATCGGGTCGCGGGTGCCCGAACTCATCACCGGGGCGCTCCTGGTGGAGACCGTCTTCAGCTGGCCCGGCATCGCCGCCGCCACCGTCGAGGCGGCGACCTCCGTGGACTTCCCGTTGCTCGCCGCGCTCACCGTGCTCGCCACGGCCGCGGTGCTGCTCGGCAATCTCGTCGCGGACCTGCTGTACGGGCTCGCCGATCCGAGGGTGGGCTTCGATGGCTGAGACGGCCGAGAAGAAGACCGGGAAGAAGACCGGGATGGCTGAGACGGTCGGCATCGCTTGGCGCGTACGGGGTGTGCGCCGCCGTTCCACCAGGACCTGGCGCATCCGCACCTCCGCGGTGATCACCCTCGCCGTGGTCCTCGCCGTACTCCTCGTACCGCCGCTCGTGCACCTCGACGAGCAGGCCGTGGACCTCGCGTCCAAACTGCAGCCGCCCTCCCTGGAGCATCCGTTCGGCACCGATGACGTCGGCCGGGATCTGCTGCTCCGCTGTGTCTACGGGCTGCGGGTCTCGCTGCTCGTCGGGGTGGTCGCGGCGGTCGTGGCCACCGTGATCGGGACCGCGGTCGGTGCTGCCGCGGCGGCCGCAGGAGGGCGCGTGGACCGCCTCGTGATGCGCCTGGTCGACCTGTTCTCGTCCGTGCCGCATCTGCTGCTCGGCATCTTCATCGTGGCGATGTTCCGGCCCGGGGTGTGGCCTGTGGTGGTGTCGGTGGCGCTGACGCACTGGCTGTCGACCGCCCGTATCGTGCGCGCCGAAGTGCTGTCGCTGCGCTCGCGCCCGTATGTCGACGCGGCGATCTCCGGCGGTGCTTCACGGACGCGGGTGGCCGTACGGCATCTGCTGCCGGGCGTGCTGCCGCAGGCGGGTCTCGCCGCCGTCCTGATGGTGCCGCACGCCATCTGGCACGAGTCCGCCCTGTCCTTCCTCGGCCTCGGACTCCCCACCCATCAGGCCAGCCTCGGCACCCTCGTCCAGTCCGCGCGCGGTGCGCTGCTCGCGGGGGACTGGTGGCCCACGCTCTTCCCCGGCCTGTTCATCATCGTGCCGACCCTGGCGATCGCGGGCCTCGCGGGCGCCTGGCGGGAACGCCTGAATCCGCGCCGGCGATCGGAGTTGATGCTGTGACGACGTCCATGGCCGATGCCGTGACGACGCCCGTACTCGATGTGCGGGGTCTGTCCGTACGCTTCCGGATGCGCGGCGGACGCTTCATCCGGGCCGTCACCGACGCCCACTTCACCCTGGCCGCCGGTGAACGGCTCGCGCTGGTGGGGGAGTCGGGGTGCGGCAAGTCCGTACTCGCCTCCGCACTGCTCGGACTGCTGCCCGAGAACGCCGAGACCGCCGGGTCCGCCGTGCTCGGCGGCGGGACCGATCTGCTCGCCGCCGACGAGCGCACCCTCGCGCGCTCCATACGCGGGCGCAAGGTCGGCCTCGTGCCGCAGTCGCCCGCCGCGCATCTCACTCCCGTACGCACGGTCCGCTCCCAACTGGAGGAGACAGTACGGGAATTGCTGCGCACCCCACGGGCGGCCCTGCGCAAGACCGCGGAGGAAGCGGCCGAGCGGGCGTCCTTCCCCGCCGATCACCTCGACCGCTACCCGCACGAACTCTCCGGCGGTCTCGCCCAGCGCGCCGCGACCGCGCTCGCTCTGATCGGTGACGCCCCGCTGCTGCTCGCCGACGAACCCACCACCGGACTCGACCGCGACCTCGTCGAGCGCACCGTCGACGAACTCGCCCGGCACACCGGCGACTCCCGCGCCCTGCTGATGATCACCCACGATCTGGCGGCGGCCGAGCGGATCGCGGACCGGATCGCCGTGATGTACGCGGGCCGGATCGTCGAGATCGCCGACGCCGGGGACTTCTTCGGCGCGCGCGGCCCCCGCCATCCGTACGCCCGCGGGCTGCTCGACGCGCTGCCGGAGCGGAACTTCACGCCCATCCCCGGGATGCCGCCCGAGCTCGGCGCGCTGCCCGAGGGCTGCGCCTTCGCCGAGCGCTGTACGCGGGTGAGCGAGAGGTGCCGGGTGCAGCCGCTGTTCGAGGACGCCGTGGCCTGCCATCACGTGAGCCTCGACGCTCCCGAGGCCCTGGAGACCCTGGAGGCCGAACATGCTTGAGCTCGACGCGATCACCGCCGGCTACGAGCCCCGTAAGCCCGTCATCGCAGGCATCTCGCTCAGGGTGCGGCCCGGCGAGTCGGTCGGTCTGCTCGGCCCCAGCGGCTGCGGCAAGTCCACGCTCGCCCGGGTCGCGGCGCTGCTGCACCGCCCCGAGGCGGGCCGGGTCGTCATCGACGGCACCGAGGCGAGGGGCTGGCGCCACCGTGCGCCGCGTTCCCAGCGCACGGCGTTCGGCGTGGTCTTCCAGCAGCCGCGGCTCTCCGCCGATCCGCGCCTGACGCTGTCCGCCCTGGTCGCCGAGCCGCTGCGGGCCACCGGCCGGGCGGCCGAAGCGGCCGACGGGGGACGGGAGGTCGCCGCGCGCGGCGGGCTCGGCGGGGGCCTGCTCGGCCGGCGCCCGCACGAGGTCAGCGACGGACAGCTGCAGCGCGCCTGTGTGGCCCGCGCGTTGATCCTGCGGCCGCGCTGGCTGGTCTGCGACGAGATGACCGCGATGCTGGACGCCTCCACCACGGCCGCTCTGGTCCAGGTCGTGGAGGACTACCGCACCGACAGCGGCGCCGGTCTGCTCGCTGTCGGCCACGACCGCGTGCTGCTCGAGCGCTGGTGCGACCGGACCGTGCACTGGTCCGAGCTCGCCGGCTGAACCGGCCGGGTCAACTCCGGGGCACCACAAGCACATCGGTGCCCTTGCTCCGTATCGCCCTGATCTCCTCGGCGGGTACGCCGTCGTCGACCACCACGAGGTCGAAGTCGGTGATCGGAGCGAGCGCGTACAGGCCGTCGCGCAGGAACTTCGTGTGGTCCGCGACCAGGACACGGCGCGCGGCGGCCGCCATCATCGCGCGCTTCACCTGCACCGTCTCCGGGGACGTGTGGTAGAGCCGCCCCTTGGTCACCGCCGTCGTCGACATGAACAGCACGTCCGCGCGGAAACGTTCGACGTTGTCCGCCGTCTGCAGGCCCATGTACGCCTCGTACGCGGGGAAGTAGGTCCCGCCGAGTGAGATCAGGTGGACGCCCTGCTCCTTGGAGAGCAGCTGGAGCACCGGCAGCGAGTTGGTGATCACCGTCAGGGGTGTGCTTTCCCGGAAGTGGCGCGTCATCTGGGCGCAGGTCGTGCTGTCGTCGAGCAGCACCGTCTGACCGGGGGCGAGCAGCCGGGCCGCCGCACGGGCCAGCCTCCGTTTCGTCTGCGGCATCGCGTTGCCGCGGTCGGCGACCGTGCCGTGGAAGTGCGCCGAGGACATGCCCGTCGCGCCGCCGCGCGTCTTGCGCAGCCAGCCCTGTGCCTGGAGATGGTCCAGATCGCGGTGGACCGTCATCAGCGAGACGCCGTGCTCCGCCGCGAGATCGGCCGAACGGACGAGGCCGTGTGAGATCACGGCCTCCCTGATCTGCCGCCGCCGGGCGTCGCGCGCCTCCGCGCGGTCCGTGCCGGCCGGGCTGGGTGCGGGCTCGACGTCCGGCTCGGGCGTCGGTTCCATGTGAACTCCCCGTGTGACGATCTCAGGCACTTCACTCGATGGTCCGACGCCGCCGCAGGTCAGCGGCAGGGGCCGTAGGTCCTTCTCACACCGCCGCCCGACCCGGTCAAGGGAGGTGTTTACGGAAAGTTGACCGTCGTTTCGCCCGTTTTGTTAGCTCGGTGATGTCCGGAGCGGAGAGGTAGCGCCGACACCCCGGACACGGACCGCCGTCGCCGCCGGTCCGGCGACCGTGCCCGCACGGTCCCTCACTCATCCCCGCTGGTCGGGGAGATCAAAGACGAAGGCCCCCACACCGGCTGCGCAACCCGGCACGGACCAGGCACCGAGTCGGCTCGGCCGCCTCGGGATCCCGCAGTCCCTCTCGTACGGCTATCTCGGCCTGCTGATCTTCATGACCGGCGTGGGCATCGAGGCCGGCTATCTCTCGCCCTATCTCGAAGGCCTGGGCATCGCCGCCTCGAGCGTGGCGATGATCTTCACCGTCTACGGCATCACCGGAGCCGTCGCCGCCTGGTTCTCCGGCGCCCTGTCCGACCTGTGGGGTCCCCGCAAAGTCATGTGGCTGGGCCTGATCACCTTCGCCGCCACGCACGTCTTCTTCCTGACGGTCGCCATACCCAGCAAGTCCTACGGCCTGCTGCTCCTCGCCTACGCCCTGCGCGGCCTCGCCTTCCCGCTCTTCGCCTACGCCTTCCTCGTCTGGATCGCCGCCGTCGCCCCGCAGAAGCAGATGGGCAGCGCGATGGGCTGGTTCTGGTCCGCCTTCTCGGCCGGCATGCCCACGCTGGGCTCCCTGTGCGCGAGCCTGCTGATCCCGGTGGTCGGCGAGTACACCACTTTGTGGTTCGCCCTCGGTGTCGTCGTGGTCGGCGGTGTGCTGCCGCTGCTCCTGGTCAAGGAGAAGACCGGCTCGTCCCGGCTGTCCCCGCCAGGTGAGTCGCCGATGGCCGGCCTGGTCGGCTCGCTGACGATCCTCTACCGCAATCCGCGGGTCGGCGCCGGTGCGGCGGTCCGGATGTTCAACACCGCCTCGCAGTTCGGCTTCATGGTCATGCTGCCGGTCTGGTTCGTGAACACCGTGGGCCTCAGCAACGAACAGTGGCTGCGCCTGGTGGCCGTCATGTTCGGCACCAACATCTTCACCAACCTGATGTTCGGCGTCATCGGCGACCGCATCGGCTGGCGCACCACCGTCGCCTACTGCGGCGGCATCGGCTGCACCCTGTCCACCCTGATCCTCTACTACGTGCCGAGCGCGGTCGGTTCCTCGTACGCCCTGTGTCTGCTCGTCGCCGTCTTCTACGGCGCCACGCTCTCCGGATACGTCCCGCTCTCCGCCCTGATGACGGCGATCGCGCCCCGCCACAAGGGCCAGGCCATGGCCGCCCTGAACCTCGGCGCCGGAGCGTCCACGTTCCTGGGCCCCCTGACCGTGAGCCTCTTCCTCGGCCCGGTCGGCGTCGGCGGTGTCACCTGGATCTTCGCCGGATTCCACGCGGTCAGCGCCGTACTGACGCTCTTCCTGAAGACCACCGTCCCCACCGAGGACACGGTGGACCCCCTGCCACAGCCCGCGGCGCACGGCCGCGACCTGGCCGCCGCCACCTCCCCGAAGGGACTGTGACCCCATGTCGGTACTCGCCATCGACGTCGGCACGACGATGATCAAGTCCGTGGTGTTCGACGACAACGGCACCGAACTCGCCGTATCGCGCATCGGCACCGAGGTGCTGCGCCGCCACCCCGGCTGGGCCGAACAGGACATGGACACCGTGTGGAACGCGGTCGTCTACACCGTCCGCAACGCCCTCTCGGACATCGACGACCCGGTCTGGCTCGTCACCTTCACCGCACAGGGCGACGGTGCCTGGCTGGTCGACCAGCACGGCAGGCCCACCGGACCCGCCATCCTCTGGTCGGACGGCCGCGCCGGTGAGATCCTCACCCGCTGGGAGCAGGACGGAATCCTCGAGGACGCCTTCCGCCGCAACGGCTCGCTCACCTGCAGCGGTATGCCCAACGCCGTGTTCAGCTGGCTCGGTTCGCACGATCCGCAGCGCCTGGCCCGCTCGGCCTCCTCGCTGACCGCCGCCGGCTGGCTCTTCTACCACCTGACCGGCGTCATGGCGATGGACGAGTCGGATGCCTCGGCCCCGTTCCTGAACCACACCACCGGCGACTACGACGACGAGATCATCGACCTCTTCGGGCTCACCGCCTACCGCCGCCTCCTTCCCGAGGTGCTGGGCGAAGACGAGCGGATCGCGGAGATCACCCGTGAGGCCGCCGGACAACTCGGCCTTCCCGAGGGCCTTCCGGTGGTCATGGCCCCGTACGACATCGCCTCCACCGCCCGCGGTGCGGGTGTGGTGAACCCGGGCCAGGCCTGCTCGATCCTCGGTACCACGCTCTGCACCGAGATCGTCCGCCACGAGGTCGACACCAGCGGCGAACACTCCGGGATCAACATCGCCTACCGGGGCCGAGAGCGCGTCCTGCGCGCCTTCCCGACCCTGAACGGCGCCGAAGTCCTCGTCTGGGCCTCGCAGTTGCTGGATCTCGACGGCCCGCCGAAGCTCGGAAAGCTGGCCTTCAAGGCGGAGCCCGGCGCGAAAGGTCTGTCGTTCCTGCCGTATCTGTCACCGGCCGGTGAGCGCGCGCCATTCCTCGACCCGGCCGCGCGCGGCGCCTTCTGGGGACTTTCCCTGGAGCACAGCCGCGCCGACGTGGCCCGTTCCGTCTTCGAGGGCCTCTCGCTGGTCCTGCGCGACTCCCTCGTCGCCTCCCGTACCACCGTCACCGAGCTCAGGCTCTGCGGCGGCGGCGCCAACAACGACGACTGGTGCCAGCTGATCGCGGACGCCACCGGAGTGCCCACGGCGCGCTCCGGTGATACCGAACTCGGCGCCAAGGGCGCGTTCCTGACGGGTCTGGTGCTCTCCGGCGCCGAGTCCTCGATGCACAGCGCGGCCGCCAAGTACGTACGGATGACGTCGACGTGGGAGCCGCACCCGAAGTGGTCCCCGTTCTATACGGCCCGCTACGAGGACTTCCTCACCTGGCGGACCCTCGCCCGCGAGGCCGGCTGGTCGTCCGGCCGCACCCTTCCCGTCCCCGGACCGCGCGACGGCGCGGGTCTTGAAGGAGTACTCCGTGCAGCCTGAACGCTCTTCGAAGGCCGGCCCGGACACGGATTCGGTATGGCTCGGCCTCGACCTCGGCACCCAGTCCGCGCGCTGTGTCGCCGTCGACTCCACCGGCCAGGTACTCGCCGCCGCCGCACGCCCGCTGACCAGCCGCCGCGACGGCAAGCGGCACGAGCAGGACCCTGAGCAGTGGTGGAGCGCGCTCGCCGAGGCGAGCCGCGAGGCACTCGCCGGAATCGAACCCGCCCGGGTCAAGGGTCTTGCACTCGACGGCACTTCGGGCACGATCCTGCTCGCCGACGCGGACGGGACCCCGCTGACGCAGGGCCTCATGTACGACGACGGGCGCGCCGCCGACCAGGCCGTGCGCGCCAACCAGGCGGGCGAGCCCGTCTGGCAGGAGCTCGGCTACCGCTCGATGCAGCCCTCCTGGGCGCTGCCGAAGCTGCTCTGGCTCCTGGATCACCGAGTTGCAGCAGCCGGTACAGGGGTCCGGCTGCTGCACCAGACCGACCTCGTGACCTGGCGGCTGGCGGGCCGTCAGGTGGCGAGCGACGCCAGCCACGCCCTCAAGACCGGCTACCACCTCACCGAGGAGTGCTGGCCCGAGGCGGTCATGGCCGAACTGGGCGTCCCCGCCGAGCTGTTGCCCGAGGTCGTACGCCCCGGAACGGTCATCGGCAGCGTGTGCGCCGAGGCTGCGGCGGCCACCGGTATCCCGGAAGGCACCGCGATCGTCGCGGGCATGACGGACGGCTGCGCGGCCCAGATCGGCGCGGGCGCGCTGACCCCGGGCGCGTGGAACGCGGTGCTCGGTACGACCCTGGTGTTCAAGGGCATGAGCCCGCATCTCGTACGGGACCCGAACGGCGTCGTCTACTGCCACCGCGGGCCGGGCGAGAGCTGGCTGCCGGGCGGTGCGTCCAGCAGCGGCGCCGGAGTGATCTCGCGCGAGTTCCAGGGCGCCGATCTCGATCAACTCACCGTCCGGGCCGCCGAGTCCGACGGTGACGCCGTCGCGTATCCGCTGGTGTCCACCGGAGGTGAGCGCTTCCCGTTCCGCGCACCCCGGGCCGAGGGTTTCGTGCTCGGCGAACCGGCCGACGAGGCCGAGCGCTTCCACGCGTACCTCCTCGGGGTCGCGTTCATCGAACGGCTCTGCTTCGACTACCTCGACCAGCTCGGCGCCCCCGTCGACGGTCCGCTGACGCTGACCGGCGGCGGCGCGAAGAACCGGTACTGGAGCAAGCTGCGCGCCGATGTGCTGGGCCGCCCGGTCCTGCTGCCGGAACAGGCCGAGGGAGCCATCGGCATGGCGGTGCTCGCGGCCACGTCCGCCGGTGTGCCGGTCCAGGACGCCGCTGCCGCGATGGTCCGCACCGGCGAGGAGCTCCGGCCCGACGCGGCACGGCACGCGCGCTGGACCCCGCGCTATCTGGAGTTCCTCGGCGAACTGGTCCGCCGGGGCTGGCTCGACGAGTCCGTAGCGGCACACGCGAAGAAGAGGGCGGCCCGATGACCACCACCGAATTCATCCTCGTACGTCATGGCGAGACCGTCTGGCACGCGGAGAACCGCTATGCGGGCCGCGCCGACGTGGCGCTCACCGAACGCGGCCGGCGCCAGGCCGAGGAACTCGGGGCCTGGGCAAAAGGGCGGCGGATCGACGCGGTGTACAGCTCGCCGCTGTCCCGGGCCCGGCTGACCGCCGAACCGGCGGCTCGCGCGCTCGGTCTCGAACTGCACGAGGACGCCCGGCTGTTGGAGCTGGACTTCGGCCGCGGGGAAGGCCTGAGCATCGACGAGATGCGCACGTCGTTCCCCGACGAGCTCGCCAAGTTCGTCCTGCGGCCCGTCACCGACCACCTCCCGGGAGGCAACGACCCGCGCGACGCGGCCCGGCAGGCGCGGCAGCTGCTCGACGAGATCGCAGCCGGACACCCAGGCGGCCGCATCCTGACCGTCGCGCACAACGCGCTCTACCGGGTGCTCCTGTGCGAGCTGCTCGGCATCGACCCCGACGAGTACCGGCGGGTCTTCCCGGTCCTGGACAACGGCACCCTCACCGAGATCCGGATCGGCGACGGCCAGGCGTCCCTGCTCAGGTTCAACGCCCCGTACGCGCCCGTCCGCCACTGACCGACCCCGCACACCCCCACACAGCGCACGACCCCAAGGAGCAACCCCTCATGAGCACCAAGGTCCTCGCAGCGGGCGACCACTTCGTCCTTCCGCACCTCCTCGTGGACGAGGTCAAGCAGGCCACCGACGGAGCGGTGGACGTCACGGAGATCAAGCTCCCGTGGCCCCACACCCCCTTCGGCAAGGTCGCCGAGGTCATCGAGGCCTCCGGCACCGAGGACGAGCTGATCGAGGCGCTGCAGGGCGTCGAGGTCTGCGTCACCCAGCTCGCCCCGCTCACGGAGCGCATCCTGGCCAACTGCCCGGATCTGAAGCTGATGTGCATCAGCCGCGGCGGCCCGGTCAACGCCAACCTGGAGGCGGCCACCAAACAGGGCGTCGCCGTCTGCTACGCCCCCGGCCGCAACGCCGTCGCCACCGCCGAGCACACCCTGACCCTGCTGCTCGCCGCCGCGCGCGGTGTGGGCGACACCCACGTCGAGATGCGGAACGGCACCTGGCGGGGCGACTACTACGACTACGACAACTGCGGCATCGAGATCGAGGGCGCCACCGTCGGACTCATCGGCTACGGAGCGATCGGCTCCCGCGTCGCCAAGGTCCTCAGCGCGATGGGCGCCGAGGTCCTCGTCTGCGACCCGTACGTGAAGCCCGAACTGGTGGAGGGGATCGCCGAGCCGGTGTCGCTCGACGAGCTGCTCATACGCTCCCGCATCGTCTCGCTGCACGCCCGCGTCACCGAGGAGACCACAGGCATGATCGGCGCCGAGCAGCTCGCGAAGATGCCGCGCGGCTCCGTGCTCGTCAACTGCGCCCGCGGCGCGCTGCTCGACTACGACGCTGTCTGCGACGCGCTCGACAGCGGTCAGCTGTCCGGCGCGGGGTTCGACGTGTTCCCCGAGGAGCCCGTCCCCGCCGGATCCCGCCTGCTCACCACCCCCGGGATCGTCATGACCCCGCATATCGCGGGCGGCAGCCAGGAGGTCGCGCACAAGGCGGCCCGCATCGTCGCCGGCGAGGTCGGCCGCTACCTGCGCGGCGAGCCCCTCGCCCACTGCGCCAACCCCGAGGTCCTCGAGGGCTGAGCGCCCTTCACGGGCCGACCGCCCCGCACACGTACAGCCGACGCATTCCCAGGAGAAACGACCATGGACCAGACGACCCGCTACGCCCGCCTCGACCTCGACGAGCAGGAGCTCATCGAGGGCGGCCGGCACGTCCTGTGCGCCTACACGATGAAGCCGAAGGCCGGGTACGACGGCTTCCTGGCCACCGCCGCCCACTTCGCCGCCGAATCCTCCACCGGTACCAACGTCGAGGTGTGCACCACGGACGACTTCACCAAGGGAGTCGACGCGCTCGTCTACGAGGTGGACGAGGCCGAGGAGCTCATGAAGATCGCGTACCCGATCGAGCTCTTCGACCGCAACATCATCGACGGCCGAGCGATGCTCGCGTCCTTCCTGACCCTGTGCATCGGCAACAACCAGGGCATGGGCGACGTCGAGTACGCCAAGATGCACGACTTCTACGTACCGCCGGCCTACCTGCGCCTGTTCGACGGCCCCTCGATGAACATCCAGGACATGTGGCGCGTCCTCGGCCGCCCGGTCGTCGACGGCGGCATGGTCGTCGGCACCATCATCAAGCCGAAGCTGGGTCTGCGTCCCCAGCCCTTCGCCGACGCCTGCTACGACTTCTGGCTCGGCGGCGACTTCATCAAGAACGACGAGCCGCAGGGCAACCAGGTGTTCGCGCCGCTGAAGGAGACCATCACGTGCGTGGCCGACGCGATGCGCCGCGCGCAGGAGGCGACCGGTGAGGCGAAGCTGTTCTCCGCCAACATCACGGCCGACGACCCGGCCGAGATGATCGCCCGCGGCGAGTACATCCTGGAGACGTTCGGCGAGAACGCCTCGCACGTCGCGTTCCTCGTCGACGGCTACGTCGCGGGCCCGACGGCCGTCACCACCGCGCGCCGCAACTTCCCGAACCAGTTCCTGCACTTCCACCGGGCGGGCCACGGCGCCGTCACCAGCCCGCAGTCGCAGCGCGGTTACACCTCGTTCGTGCACTGCAAGATGACCCGCCTGCAGGGTGCCTCCGGTATGCACACCGGCACCATGGGCTTCGGCAAGATGGAGGGCGACGCGGCCGACAAGGCCATCGCGTTCATGCTGGAGCAGGACGCGGCCGACGGACCGTACTTCCATCAGGAGTGGCTGGGCATGAAGTCCACCACCCCGATCATCTCCGGCGGTATGAACGCCCTGCGGTTGCCCGGCTTCTTCGACAACCTGGGCCACTCCAACGTGATCCAGACCTCGGGCGGCGGCGCCTTCGGCCACAAGGACGGCGGCACGGCGGGTGCCAAGTCCCTGCGTCAGGCCCAGGACGCCTGGCAGCAGGGCATCAAGCTCACCGAGTACGCGAAGGAACACGCGGAGCTCAAGGGCGCGTTCGAGTCCTTCCAGAAGGACGCCGACCGGATCTTCCCCAACTGGCGTGACGAGCTCGGCGTCAAGTAGTCGATCAGCCGGCCGCCGGCTGAAGCCCCGGCCAACTTCCGGCAGCCCACTGCCCTTCGACACGGGCGGGACCGCATACTCGGTCCCGCCCGTACGTCGTCTGGGAGGTACCGCAGCCATGGCCTTGCATGTCACACGCCGTACAGCCGTCACCACCGTCGCCGCAGCGGTCGCCGGGGCGATCGCCGTCCCCTCGTCCGCGCAGGCCACCGGAGGCCGCCCGCGCAGAAAGCCGCTGCGGCGAGCCCACGCGCACAACGACTATCTGCACACCCGCCCGCTGCTCGACGCCCTCGACCACCGCTTCACCAGCGTCGAGGCCGACATCTTCCTCGTCGACGGCGAACTCCTCGTCGCCCACGACCCGGTGGACCTCGATCCGTCCCGCACGCTCGAGTCGCTGTATCTGAAGCCGCTGGCCGAGCGGGTGCGCCGCAACCACGGCTCGGTGTACCGGGGCCACCGGCGGCCCGTCCAGCTGCTGATCGACATCAAGGCGGACGGCGTCGCCGCCTACGCCGAGCTGCACCGTCAACTGCACCGCCACCGCCGCCTGTTCACCACGTACGCGCAGGGAAAGGTCCGGCCGGGAGCCGTCACCGCGGTGATCTCCGGTGACCGTTCGGCGCGGGCGCCGATGGAGGCGCAGAAGGTGCGCTACGCCTTCTACGACGGCCGGATGACCGACCTCGCAGGACCCGCGCCCGCCTCCCTCATCCCGCTGATCAGCGACAACTGGAACAACCACTTCACATGGTCGGGCGCGGGCCCGATGCCGGCCGCGGAGCGGGCCAAGCTGCACCAGATCGTCGGCACGGCGCACAGCCGGGGCCAGCGCGTGCGGTTCTGGGCGACGCCCGATCTGCCCGGGGCCGAGCGCGGCGCCATCTGGCTGGAGCTGATCGCCGCCGACGCGGACCACCTCAACACCGACGATCTCGTCGCGCTCGAAGCCTTCCTGGACGCGTACGACCGACGCTGAACGGCCCCGCCGGGATCGTCACTCCCCGTCAACACACGTTCGGAGGACATGTCAGTCGACCGTACGGCCCCTCCGCCACGCCACACTGACGGCGAAAACGCCGCGGTGTTGACGTGGCGGAGGCGCGTAGGGAGTCCGGACGATGGCCATTTCGGTGTCAGTTGTACTGCTGCTGCTCATCCTCGCGATCGTGTTCCTGCGCAACGGGGCGCTGAAGATCACGCACGCGCTGGTCTGCGTGCTGCTCGGCTTCTATCTCGCGAGCACGAGCATGGCGCCGACCATCCAGAACGGCCTCACGGCGACCGCGAACATCGTCAGCAACCTGAATCCGTGACGACACCCTCGACCCGCGCCCGCCTCGGTCACGTGCCGAGCATCCGGGAGCGGATGAGGAACCTGACGCCTTCCGGCGCCTCGAGCGAGAACCCGCCGCCGCGGCCTTCGACCACGTCGACGATCAGCCGGGTGTGACTCCACACCTCGTACTGGCTCTTTGACATCCAGAACCCGATCGGCTCGGCCACCTCGTCCACGGCGAGCGACGCGAGCAGCACATCGGAGTCGCCGGTGCGGAACTCGCCCGCCTGATAGCACATGGGCGAACTGCCGTCACAGCAGCCGCCGGACTGGTGGAACATCAGCGGGCCATGGAGCGCGCGCAGCTTCTGCAGCAGTTCGGTGGCCGCGGGGGTGAGCTCCACACGGGGAGCGTCCGTGGTCATGGGGGCCTCCTTCGACGGCCTCGGCGGCGGAGGTGCTCACCGCTTCAGTCTCGCCGCTGCGGGCCGGACTGGCCATGTCCGCCCGGGATTTAATTCACTGTCACCGCGGGCGCCGCTCCGGCTAAGCTCGCGGACGATGACGACCTGCACAGCTCACTCGGTGAGCAGACGGGGGGTCCGGTCCGCTCAAGGTGAGTGCTGATGCTCACCGAGACCGGGACCCGAACCTCAGCCGCGACCGGCGACGACCGGCTCGCATTCTGGCTGCGCGTGCGCGAGTTCGCCGTGCCGCCCACCATGATCGACACCGCCACGGTCCGGCGTACGGCCGGGGACTGGGCGGGTGCGTGCGCTGCCGCGCGCGTGGACGTCGATCTCGACCTCCGCCGCCTTGCGCACGTGTACGGGCACGACGTCGCGCGCCGAGTCCGCGGCGATCTGCGGCACTTCGCCCCCGATCTGCTGCGCTGGCACCTGCCCCGGATCGGCCCGGACGGCCTGCTGCGTCCCGGCGTGACGATTCCTCTCGCGCGATACGGGACCGGGGCCCCTGGCCGCCCGCTCTGCCTGGTCGTGCAGACCCCGCCCGCGTGGGCCGATGCCGGACAGCGGATCAGCCTGACCGTCTGGGACGGCTCCCTGCCGGACGGCCCGCATCCCCATCCGCGTCCGAGCTCCCGATTCCGGCTCGATCTGCACCGGCATCTGTGGGACGCCCGCCGGGCGGGGGAGCTGGGGAAGAGGTCCGGTACCGGTGAGCGCGGAGGGGAGTGGGAACCGCACTGGGCGGTGGACCGCTGGGCCGCCGAGGCGCGGCTCGTGCGCGAGGCCGAAGGCCTCGGGGCGGACGGCCTGGTCGGCGTCCGGCTGGGCGCGGGGCGGCGCCTCGCGGTCGACACCCGCGACGCGCGCGTCGTCCGGGCCGAGGGGGCCTTCCCGCTGCTGCCCGATGCCGCGACCTGGGTGCCGCCCGACCGGGAACTCCTGCGCGCCGGGCTGATCGACGGCGACCGGCTGCATCCGCTGGTGGCACAGGCGTTGGGGGTACGGACTGCCCGGGCGGACGCTTCGAACCGCGAGCCGGCCGGGCGTACTCAGCTGGTCGACTGCCGCGGCGCCCGTCATCGCCTCGCACTCGTCGACGGAGTGCTCTCGCCCCTCGACCACGAACCCGCCGAGATCCGACGGGAGTCACTGCTCGCCGCACTCGGCGGGCCCCCGGTGCCCTGGCTGCAGGTCATCGACGACGCCCCCCCCACCCCCGGATCCCTCCCCCGCACCCCCGGACGGCTGGCACACGGCGACTTCGCCGGAGCGTTCGACGTCATGGAGGGCCTGCTCGGTCCGGACGCCCACCTGCGCGACGGCCCGCTGCGCGACGTCCTGGAGGCGGCCCTGCGCAGGCGGATCGACCACGGGCTCTACCGGTCCGGACTCGGACAGCCGGGCCCGCCGGGAACCGAGTACCGCAAGGGGCGCGCAGCGGTGCGCACCCATCCTCGTCAGGCCCTGGCGCGCTGAGCCGGGCGCCGGCCCGGACTCATCGCCGTACAGCGGCACGTGCAGCACATCCATCCCGTACAGCGGCACGTACAGCACATCCATCCCGTACAGCAGCACGTACAGCACATCCGCTCCCGTACACCAGCACGCACAGCACACCCAAAGCACACCCAAAGCACACCCGCCAATGACACACGAAAGGTGATCACACTTGGCCATCGCTGGAAACGCCACTCAACTCGACGTAGCAGAGGACCTGTTGGGGCTGCTGCGCGCCACCACCACCGAACCCCGCACCGACGTCCAGCTCGAGGCGCTCACGCTCGCCGTCGCCGCCGATCTGCCCGTGCTGCTCTGGGGCGAGCCCGGCATCGGCAAGACCGCCGCGCTCACCCAGCTCGCCGAGGCGCTCGACCTGCCCCTGACCACCGTGATCGCGAGCGTGCACGAGCCCTCCGACTTCGCCGGGCTGCCCATCGTCGGGGACGACCCCGCACGGCAGGGCGTGCCGATGGCGCCGCCCGACTGGGCCGTGCGGCTCGTACGGGCGGGCAAGGGCCTGCTGTTCCTCGACGAGCTGTCCACCGCCGCGCCGGCCGTGCAGGCCGCGCTCCTGAGGGTGGTGCTCGAACGGCGCATCGGGGCGCTGCAGTTGCCGCCCGGCGTACGGATCGTGGCCGCTGCCAACCCGCGCTCGTCGGCCGCCGACGGCTGGGAGCTGAGCGCACCGCTCGCCAACCGGTTCGTGCATCTGCAGTGGGCGCACGAACAGGACGTCGTCGTCCGCGGTCTGGGCGGCACCTGGCCCCGGGCCACCCTGCCCGAGCTCGATCCGCGGCGCCTCGCGGACTCCGTCGACTTCGCCCGGCGCGCCGTGTGCGGACTGCTCGCGGCCCGCGCAGCCCTGGTGCACCAGATGCCCAGCAGCGAGACACGGCGCGGCGGGGCCTGGCCCTCACCGCGCAGCTGGGACATGACGCTGCGTCTGATCGCCTTCGCCACGGCGGCCGGGGCGTCGCGCGACGTGCTCTCGCTGCTCGTACGGGGGACCGTCGGCGACGGCCCGGGATTCGAACTCCTCGCCAGCCTGGACCGGATGGACCTGCCCGATCCGGAGCTGCTGCTCGCCGATCCGGCCGCGGCCGAACTGCCCCAGCGCGGGGATCTGCGTCAGGCGGTCCTCGACTCGGTGGTCGCGGCCGTCCGGGCACGGCCCGAACGGGCACGCTGGGACGCGGCCTGGGACCTGCTCGTGCGCGCTCTGGAGACGGGCGCGCCCGACCTGGTGGTCGTACCCGCCACCACGCTGGCCTCGCTGCGGCGCGAGAACTGGGACGTGCCTGCCGCCATCGATCAGCTGGCCGGGGCCGTGACCGTGTCCCGTGACGCGGACCAGGCGGCGGCGCGGGTCAAGGCGAGGGCGCGGGTGGGGAGTTGACCTCGCCGCAGACGCCGCAGACGCCGCAGGCGCCGAAGACGCAGAGCGCGCCGCAGAGCGCGCCGCTCCCTCTCGACACGGCCAAGCTCTACGCCGCCCGCCTCCAAGCCGTGCGCGCCCGCCCGTACCTGGCGACCGCGCTCTTCGCACTCCATGTGGTCGAGTCACGCCAGGTGCCGACGATGGGCGTCGACCGGCACTGGCGCTGCTATGTGTCACCCGCTTTCGTGGACCGCACCCCCGTCGAGGACCTTGCCTCGGTGTGGGTCCACGAGGTCTCGCACCTGCTGCGCGACCACCACCGGCGCAGCGACCGGTACGCGCGACGGCACGGTCTGACCGGCGGGGCCGAGCGGCTGCGGATGAACATCGCGGCGGACTGCGAGATCAACGACGACGCGTTCGGGGACGGGCTCAAGTTCCCCCGAGGGGCGGTGCGGCCCAGCGCGTTGGGCCTGGACAGCGGTCACCTCATGGAGGAGTACCTGGGCCGGTTCCGCCTCAGCCGGTTCACCGAGGCGTACGCCTGGCTGGACTGCGGCAGCGGAGCCGACGGACGCGAACGGCCCTGGGACCTGGGGCCCGACGGCGCCCACGCCCTGGGCGAACAGGAGCGGGAACTGGTCCGGTTCCGGGTGGCGCAGGGCATCACCGGCCGGCCGGGGAGCGCGTCCGCCGGGTGGAAGCGATGGGCCGAGGAGGCCTTCCAACCGCCGCAGCCATGGCGGGAGTTGCTCGGCGCCGCGATCCGCTCGGCCGCGTCCGCACCCGGTGTCGGCGAGGACTACACGTACGGAAGGCCCGCCCGCCGCTCCGTCAGCCTGCCGGGCATCATCCTGCCCAGCCTGCGCCGCAGGCCGCCGCGCGTGAGCATCGTCATCGACACCTCGGGATCGGTCAGCGACGCGGAACTGGGCGCCGCGCTCATCGAAGTCGCGGCGGTCTCCCAGACCTTGGGCGGGCGCCGCGGCCTGGGCCGCGTGGGGGCCTGCGGCTCCGCGGCGCGGCTGGTCCGCCCGCCGGGCCGCCGGGGGGGCGTTCCGCTGCTCGGCGGCGGCGGTACGGATCTGCGCGCCGGTTTCGCGAAGGCGCTGCGCAGCCTGCCCCGGCCGGACGTGATCGTCGCCCTCACCGACGGCCAGACACCCTGGCCCAAGGAGCGGCCCCCGGCCCGTACGGTGATCGGCCTGTTCCCGCGCGCACCCCTGTACGACGAGGAGAACCCGGACTACATCCCGGATCCGGTGCCGGACTGGGCGAGGGTCGTGGAGATCGGATAGGCGGGCGGTCCGGCGTAATTCCATTGCGACCTTGTGGAGCGCAGCCCGACAGTGGCCCCATGAAGACTGTGACCGTGCGGCCCGCCACCCTCGACGACGCGGCGGCGGCCGGTGAACTGCTCAACGCAGTGGATGTGCTCGAAGGCGGGAAGGCCGAGACCGACGTCGACGAGATCCTCGCCGAGTGGAAGCACCCCGAGGTCGACCTCACCCGCGACTCCTGGCTGCTCCACGAGGACGGGAAGCTGGTGGGCTACGGCCTGCTGTGGGACGAGTCCGGCGGCGAACGCATCGACATCGATCTCTATATGCTGCCCGGCCGGCCCGACGGCGCGCGCCTGCTCCTCGACCGGATGGAGGCGCGGGCCGCCGAGCGCGCCGCCGCCCCCGGCGTGGGGCGCGCCGTCATCCACCCGGGCCTGCATGTGACGACCGCCGTGGACCAGGACGTCCTGCGCGAGCGCGGCTGGCGCACCGTGCGGCGCTACCACGTGATGCACCGCGCGATCTCGCCCACCGCCGACACCATGCCCGAGCCGCTGCCCGGGCTGTGTCTGCGCCCCTGCACGGACGAAGCGGACCGCCCGCGGGCGCATGCGCTCCTGCAGGAGTCGTTCCGCGGCCACTTCGACTACCAGCCGCGTACGTACGAGCAGTGGCTGCACGACATCGACGCGGAGAACGCCGACTTCTCGCTGATCTGGATCGCCCGGGTCGAAGGCATGGGCGACGTCGCCGCGATGCGCACCCGCAACGACCGGATCACCACCGGCTGGATCAGCAACCTCGGGGTGCTCACCGAGGCGCGCGGTCGGGGGATCGCCGGCTATCTGCTGCGGTACGCGTTCTGGTACTACGCGGGCCTCGGACGGGACCGGGTCAGCCTGGGCGTCGACACGGACAACAGCTCCGGTGCGCTCGCGCTGTACGAACGCCACGGCATGACACTGGATGTGGCCGTCGACACCTGGGAGTTGATCCGGCCGGTCTGAACCCGGGAATTGATCCGGCCGGTCTGAACCTTGGAGTTGATCCGGTCGTTCTGAGCTCCGGCTCGGGCGGCCGGTCCGTGGCCGCGCCTCAGGAGGCGGACTGCCGCGTGCCCGACCATGCGGCCCAGAGCCTCGCGTACGGTCCGCCCGCGTCCTTGAGCCGCTCGTGCGGACCCGACTCGACGACCCGGCCGTGCTCGAGGACCACGACCCGGTCCGCGGTCGCGGCCTGGGTGAGGCGGTGGGCGACGATCAATGCGGTACGCCCCTCGAGCGCGGCCCGCGCGGACTGTTCGAGCAGCCGGGCGCCCGCGCTCCCCGCCTCCGCGGTCGCCTCGTCCAGGACGGCGATCAGCGGGTCCGCCAACACGAGCCGGGCGAGTGCGAGTTGCTGCGCCTTCGCGGCATCCAGGCTGTGCGCACCCTCGCCGACCACCGTGTCCAGGCCGTCCGGGAGCGCTTCGGCCCAGGTGAGGGCGTCGACCGTGGAGAGCGCCGCGCGCAGCTCCGCGTCGGACGCATCCGGCTTGGCGAGCCGCAGATCCTCGGCGAGCGTGCCGGCGAACACATGCAGTTCCTGCGATACGAGGACGGCGCCCGGCCGCCCGTCGGCGGCGGCCGGCATCGTGACCTCGCCGCCGGTGGGCGGCTGCACCCCGGCGAGGATGCGGGCCAGCGTGGACTTGCCGGCGCCACTGGTGCCGACCAGCGCGACATGCTCGCCCTCGTGCAGATCGAGGTCCACGTCGTGCAGCACGGGGGAGGCGTCGCCGTAGGAGTGCGTGATGCCCCGTACGTGCACGAAGGCGTCCGCGCTGCGGCCGGTGGCGGGCCCGTCCGCCTCGACGGGCAGATCGGTCACACCGACCAGCCGGGCCAGGCCCGCGGTCGCCGACTGGGCGTCGTCGAGCAGGACCAGGGCCGCGTTGATGGGGCCGAAGAGATTGTGGAAGTAGAGCGCGGCCGCCGTGGCCGTACCGATCGAGACGGCGTCCTCGCGCACCAGGATCAGACCGGCGAGCAGCACACCGACCAGGCCGATGTACTCGCCGATGTGCAGCCGCCCGTAGAAGCCGAGGACCAGGCGCACCCCGCGCTTGCTGAGTTCCACCGCCGCCCGCGAACGCTTCTCGACCCGCTGCGTGTGGTCGTCCTCGAGGAGATGACCGCGGACCGTGTCGGCGCCGCCGATCGTCTCGAGCAGCTGCTGCTGCTGTGCTCCGGTGGCGATGCGCTGCTTCGCGTACAGGGGAACGGCCTTGCCCACGTACCAGCGCGCCGTCCATGCCTGCACCGGCACCGCGAGCAGCGCCGCCACCAGGAAGCGCCAGTCGAGCACCGCGAGCGCGACGAGGGTGAGGATGATCGTCAGGGTGGCGCGGGCGAGTTCGGGCAGCGCGGAGCGCACGGCCTCGGACACCCGGGCCACGTCTCCCGTGACGCGGGCGGTCAGATCGCCGGAGCCGGCGCGCTCGATACGGTCGGCCGGCAGGGCGAGTGCCCGTTCGACGAACCGTTCCCGCAGCCGGGCGAGCACCGACTCGCCGAGCCGCGCGACCATCCCGAGGCCCAGCGCGGTCGAGGCGCCCTGCACGAGGGCCACGACCACGAGGAGGACGACCGGCAGGGTCAGCACCCCCGTCGACACGGAGCCGCTGCCGCGCGCGCCCGCGGCGACGAGGTCCACGATCCGGCCGAGCAGCGGCTGGGTGAGCAGACCGACGGCGGTCGCGGCGACCAGGACCAGGGCCGAGCGGATGGCCAGACCCCGGTCGGGGCGCAGGAGTTCCAGGGCGGCGGCGCGGGTGCGCCGGCCGGTGGCCACGGGCAGCAGCTCGGCGGCGGTGGAACGTTCCGTCGCCTCGTCGGCGGGTTCGGGCTGCTGAGTGAGCTGCGGTGACGACGTGGTGGTCATCCCAGTACCGCCGTCCGGTAGAGAGCGCTGCATCGGACAAGTTCTTCGTGGCGGGCCTCGTCGGCGAGCCGTCCGCCGTCGATCAGGACCACCCGGTCGGCGACCGCGAGGAGCGCCGGGCTGCTGGTGACCAGGACGGTCGTACGGCCACGGCGCACTTCGCGGATACCGGAGGCGATCCGGGCCTCGGTGGCGGCGTCGATCGCGGTGGTCGGGTCGTGCACGACGAGCACCTCGCGGTCGGCGGCGAGCGCACGGGCGAGTGCCACCCTTTGGCGCTGGCCGCCGGAGAGGGAGCGGCCGCGTTCGCCGACCGGTGCGGCCATGCCGCCGGGTACGGAGGCGGCGACCTCGTCGGCCGCGGCGGCGGTCGTCGCGGCCTCGTGGGCGGTGGCTCCGCCGGCGGTGATGTTCTCCTCGATCGACCCGGTGAACAGGTCAGCGGCGTGTGCGGCGACGAGGATCCGCGCGCGCAGTGCACGCGGCGAGAGGTCGGCGAAGGGGACGCCGTCCAGGGCGAGCCGGCCCGCGTCCGGGTCGGTGCGGCGGGCCAGACAGCGCACCAGGGTGTCCGCGTGGGCGGGGTCCGTGACGACGACGCCGAGGAATTCGCCCGGGGAGACGGCGAGTTCAAGGTTCCGCAGGCCCTCGTGGGTGAGGGCGGAGAGGTGAAGGGCGGGCGGCGGCCCGTCGGTGGGGGCGGCCGGAGCGGGGATCTTGCGGGCTGCGCCCTGGGAGTCCACGTTGTCGGGGGCGCGCTCGGAGCCCTCGGAGCCCGCGATACGGGCCGGGCTCCTGGAGTTGTCGTTGCGGGCCGCATCTTCGGAGTTCGCTATGCCTCCCGGCGCCGACAGGACCTCGCCGACCCGCTCCGCCGAAGCCCGCGACCGCGCCACATCGGCGGCCACCCAGGCCACGGTGTGCAGAGGGCCGGGCAGGAACAGGGCCAATCCGACGGCCGCGACCAGTTCGCCCAGCCCGATGGCGTCGGTGAGGACCAGATGGCCGCCCACGAGCGCGACCAGAGCGATGAACACGCCCGTCAGGGTCTGCATCATCCCGGTCTGCACCGCTTCGGCCCGGGCCGCCCGCACCGTCGCGTCCAGCGCGGCCCGGCTCGTGCGCCGATAGCGGTCGGACGCGGCGCGCTGGGCACCGAGGCCCTGGAGCACCCGTACCCCTGCGACCAGATCGGCCGCGACGCCCGAGGCGTGGGCGGCACGCTCCTGTTCCGCGTGACTGCGGTGTTCGAGCGGGCGCGCGAGCAGCTGGCCGAGCCCCATCAGGACCGGGGTGCCGAGCAGGATCAGCAGGCCGAGCGGAACGGAAGCGCGCAGCAGCAGCACCGCCCCGGCCGCGAGACCGATCACCGCGCCGAAGCCGATCGGCAGCGCGAACGTCACCCCACCGGCCCGCCGTGCGTCCTCGGTGGTCACGGAGACCAGAGCGCCGGGCGGGCGGCCGCGCTCGGCCCCTCCGTACGGATCGAGAACGCGGCGGATCAGCCGCATCCGCAGGGTGTGGCCCGCGTGCTCCTTGGCGTACTCGGCCGCGCGGGCGCCGAGCTGGAAGCCGCCGGAGAGAAAGACATAGACGACCGCAAGGATCAGTGCCCAGCGCGCGAACGAGGCGAGGTCGGGGCGGACGATCGCACGGTCCACCATGAACCCGATCAGCACGGGGATCAGCGCCTCACCGATCTGATGCGAGGCATTGAGCGCACAGGCCGCAAGCACCCGTGGTCGCTCGCCCTTGAGCACTGTGCGCAGGACTTCACGCCCGTCGTGCCGCGCGGCGTCCCGCATGTCTCTCTCCCCACCAGGCCGTTGCATAAGCCAGGTAAGGCTAACTTGACCGGCCCGCGAGGGGGAGACCGGTCGGAGGCTCGGTGATCTGTCGACCGAACTCGCAGCGTTTGTATACCAACACCCGGGCGACATTGGCCGCGCTTCGGACGAATGTGCAGCTCTGATGAGGATTCCGATGCTTCAGGGTTACACCCTTGATCGGGTTCTTCAATTTGGTATACAAAAATCGAGTCGCGTCCCCGACCTTTACAGGAGCCCTCGATGTGCGTGGAAGACGCCCCACCGCCCTCCAGCCGGATGACCCGCCGCGGGGTGCTCGCCGCGGCCGCCGCCCTCGCCGGAACCGCAGCGGCGGTGACACCGGCCCCGGCCGCTTCGGCTGCGCCCTTCCGGCGTGGGGCGAAGGGCGGGGATCTCGTCGTCGAAGGCGGCACCCTGCTCGACCCGGCCACGGGTGAGGTCACCGAGGACGCCGTGGTGATCATCGAGAACGGTGTGGTGCGCGCGGCCGGTGCGCGCGGCGATGTCGCCGTGCCCCGGGGCGCCGAAGTCGTCGACGCGCACGGGAAGTGGATCCTGCCCGGACTCGTCGACGCCCATATCCACCTCAACACCGCCACCGAGGCGCGCGACGCCGTACGGCAGGGCGCGACGAGCGCCCGCAGCGGTTCGACGAACTTCTACCAGGACATCGCGGTACGGGAACTCGCCCGCCAGGCGCCCGCCCTCGCGCCCCGCCTCGAAGCGGCCGGTGTCTTCGTCACGCCCGACCTGGGCGACACGGTCCTCGCCGACCCGGATCTCACCGAGCTCGCCCGCCTCGAGGACGGTGTGCGCTCCGCCGAGGCGCTGCGCCGTGTCGTCGAGGTGAACCTCGCCCGCGGCGTCGACTGGGTCAAGACCAGGGTCAACGAGCGCGCCGGTCTGCCCGAGCAGGACCCGCTCGCCCAGGTCTACTCGTACGGACAACTGCGGGAGATCGTGACCGCAGCGCGCCGAGGCGGCAAGGGCGTGCTGTGCCACAGCTACGCCGAGAAGGGCTGCCACGACGCGGTGACCGCGGGCGTCCGCTCCCTGGAACACGGGGTGTTCGTCGGCGAGCGCACCCTCGTGGAGATGCGCCGCAGGGGTACGTACTTCACGCCCACCCTCTCCGCGATCGCGGGCCTGGCCGAGTCGTCCGATCCGGTGCTCGCCGAGCGTGGCCGCACCTATCTGCCGGTCCTCGAGCAGGCCGTGCTCGCCGCGCATGAGCGGGGTGTGCCGCTGGCCGCCGGCACCGACTCCTCCGGCGGCAAGGTCAAGCCCATCGGCCGCGAGATCGAGCTGATGCACTCCGCGGGCCTGTCCTCGCTCGACGCGATCCGCACGGCCACGACCGGCGCGGCCCGCCTGCTCGGGCGCGAACGCACGGTGGGCCGGCTCGCGCGCGGCTTCGCCGGCGACGTGGTGATCGCCGACGGCGACCCGCTGGCCGACGTCACCGTCCTGAAGCGCCCGGCCCGGGTGGTACGGGCGGGCGTCGCGCTCTGAGCGCTCGACCCCGTCCCCGCTCGACCCCCGCCCCCGCTTGCCCGTGAACCCCCCGCTTGCCCGTGAACCCACCGGTTGGCCCTGAACCACCAGCTGTTCCTGAACCCTCAGTGCACCTCACGTCTCAAGGAGCCCGATGACCCCCTCGCCCACCTCCTCCGTCTCGCGTCGCAACGTCCTCGCGGGCGCCGCCGCACTCGCCGGGTCCGCCACAGTTGCTGGGGCCGCCGTACCGGCGCAGGCCGCTGAGCGCTCCGGCCGCCAGGACGGGCACGGCAGCCGCGACGGCAAGGCCGTGGTCTTCCGCAATGTCCGGCCGTTCGGCACCGGAAAGGCCGTCGACCTCGTCGTGGCGAACGGCAGGATCTCCGACCGCCCCGCGCCGCGCGGCGCCAAGGTCGTCGAGGGCCGGGGCCGCGCCGTACTGCCCTCGCTCGTGGACGCGCACATCCACCCGGACAAGACGACCTGGGGCGGCTCGTGGGTCACGCGCAAGCCCGCGAGCGGGATAGCCGACTATGTCGCGCAGGACGTGGAGCTGTTCAACAGCCAGACCCGCTCCGTCGCCGAGCGCGCCTACGGCCTGATGAGCCACGCCGTGACCCGCGGCACCCGGGGCATGCGCGCCCACGCCGATGTCGCCCCCGCCTACGACCTCGCGGGCGTCGAAGGGCTCCAGGCCGCGCGCGAGCGACTGAAGCACGCGCTCGACGTGCAGATCGTCGGCTTTCCGCAGCATGGAGTGATCCGTACCCCGGGCACCGTGGAACTCCTGGAGGAGGCCGCCAGCACCGGCGCCGTCGACTTCATCGGCGGTATCGACCCGGGCGGCTTCGACCAGGCGCCCGTGGCACAGCTCGACGCGCTGTTCGGCATCGCGGACCGGCACGGGGTCGGCCTCGACATCCACCTCCACGACCGCGGCGAGAAGGGCCTCGCCGCGCTGCGCGGCATCATCGAGCGCACCCGCTCCCTCTCCCTGCACGACAAGGTCACCGTCAGCCATGTCTTCTGCCTGCCGGAGCTCGACGACCGTGAACTGGGCGTGTTCGGCGAGCAGTTGGGTGAGCTCGGCATCTCCCTGACGACCGTCGCCCCGTCCGCCGACCTGGTGCTGCCCATCGCCAAGCTGCGGGAGTACGGAGTGCGTGTCGGCCTCGGGTCGGACGGCATCCGTGACTCGTGGAGCCCGTTCGGCAACGCGGACATGTTCGACCGCGCCCACAAGATGGGCTGGGTCACAGATGTGCGCCTCGACGACGAACTGACCGCGTGCTTCACCGCGGCCGCCGACGGCGGCGCGGACGTCATGGGTCTGGCACACGCCGACCTCACCCCGGGCGCCCCGGCCGACTTCGTCGTGCTGCGTGCCGAATGCGTCCCCCAGGTCGTCGTCGACGCCCCGGCCCGCGACCTCGTCGTGCACGGCGGCGTGATCGTGGCGCGGGACGGGGAGCTGGTCCGCTGACGCCCGGCCCGCCCTCGTAATTGCCTTGCCCTCCTCGGTGATCGCCCTGCGAGACTGACCCCATGGACGACATGGGGAAATTCCGCCGGGCGGTCACCGAGTGGGCCGCGCGCCGGGCGGGGGCGGCGCAGTCCGCGGTGGAGGCCGGGGAGTTGGCCGCCCGGATCGGTCTGCGCACGGTCGTCCTGGTCGAGGGGGACAGTGATCTGCGCGCCCTCGACACCCTCGCGGCCCGTCGCGACCGGAACCTCGCGGCCGAGGGCGTCGCGGTCCTCCCCCTCGGAGGTGCGACGAACATCGGCCACTTCCTCTCCGTGTGCGGGCCCAAGGGGCTGGGTGTCACCCCGGTCGGCCTGTGCGACGTGGGCGAGATGGGTCACTTCCAACGGGCCCTGGAACGCGAGGGGTTCGGCGCCGCGCACACCCGGGACGAACTGGAATCCCTCGGCTACTACCTCTGCGACGCGGATCTCGAGGACGAGCTGATCCGGGCGCTCGGACCCGCCGGTGTCGAGCAGGTCATCGCGGCCGAGGACGAGTTGCGGCCCTTCCGCACCTTCCAGAACCAGCCCTTCCAGCGCGAGCGGACCATAGAACAGCAGCTGCGCCGCTTCATGGGCACCCACAGCGGCCGCAAGGCGCAGTACGCGCAGGCCATGGTGGAGTCGCTCGACCTCGACCGGACCCCGCGCCCGCTGGAGCGGCTGCTCGCGCGGGTGTGAGCGGCTGAAGTGGCTGAGCTCTCACCGAACCGAGTTGTCAGCGAACCGAGTTGTCACCGACCCGAGCTCTCACCGACCCGAACTCTCACCGACCCGAGCTCCTACCGCGCGGTCCTCGTCGTGTGCGGCCGCGCCAGGTCCAGGTCGGCGTGCACGAGGTTGTGGTCCGAGTACTCGGAGAGATGCACGCCCTGGTCGAGCGGTGCGATGCCCCGTACGAAGGTGTAGTCGAACTTGCTCATCCAGTCCGTGGTCGGCTCGCACGCGCCACCGCCGGCGGCGGACGGGTGGCACTGCGGATCCCCGTCCTCGGCCAGAGCCCATATCTCGCGCAGCTCGGGGGTCGTCGGCTCGGCGTTGAAGTCGCCGAGCACGATGGCGCGTTCGTGCGGCGCGACGGCCGCCGCGAGCACACCGGCCTGCTGCGCCCGCACCTCCGCCTGCTGCCGCTGGGCGAGATGCGTGGCGAACACGCGCACCGGCTTGCCGTCCACTTCGGTGGTGACCGCCATGTAGCCACGGTCCTCGGAACCGCCGTCGGGATACTCCACCCGCACGCTGTCCGTCATCGGCGCCGCGGACAGGACCGCCTGACCGTACCCTCCGGGGTTCCACGGAACTCCGCCGCAGCGGTTCCAGCTGGTCAGGACCGACCCGTACTCGACGTGGTACACCAGCCCGTGCAGGTTCTCGAGGTGGTCCCGGATCGCCTCGACGTCCCGAACGCAGGCCTCCTGCAGTGCGATGACCTGGGGCGCGAACTCGGCGATCTCCGCGGCGCGGCCGACGTTGAACCCGCTGTCGTTGCAGGGATTGCAGATGTTCCAGGTCATGACGCGGTTCGGCACGATGTCCCGGACGGCGTCGGGAGGCAGCGGGTCGGTGGCGAGCGCACCACCGGGTGCGCTGGGTCCGACGAGCGCCACACACGTGACGACAACGGCTCCCGCGAGCCACCGCGCGCCTGTTCCGACCACCATCGCCTCCCCGGGTGGAGACACCCGTCTCCTGCTACGAGGTTATGCGACGGGTAGGACGTTTTGCGACGGGCCGGCCCTTGACCGGTGCGGCCCACACCTACTACTTTCCGTTGCTCACTGACCTGTGAGCAACGGAAGAGGAGGCGACCGCGGATGAACACCTGCTCCGGTCTCGGTCGCCTCGTCCGGTACTTCGGCTGGGTTCCGGGTCAGATCGCCCACGGCTGCTGACCAAGCCGTTCATTCCACCGCCCGGCATGGCGCGCACGCCTGCCGCCCGCGCCCGCTTCTCCTGGACGGGCCGCTGTACGCCCACTCCTCGTACGTGGCGCGTCCGCTCACAGATCACTCCCTGGAATTGGCGAACTCGATGATGCGACCGACCATCACGGTCAACGGGAAAGAAACACCGCTCGCACCGGCCGCGCCCCACACCACCGCGCTCGACTTCCTGCGCGAGCGCGGCCTCACCGGCACGAAGGAGGGCTGCGCGGAAGGCGAGTGCGGCGCCTGCTCTGTGCTCGTGGCCCGCCCCGGCGTGGACAAGCCGACCGACTGGGTGGCGGTCAACGCCTGCCTGGTCCCGGCCGCGGCACTCGACGGCCAGGAGGTCGTCACCTCCGAGGGCCTCGCGACCGTCGGCGAAGCCGGCACGGCTCCCGCCCTGCACCCCGTGCAGGAGGAGATGGCGGTCCGTGGCGGCTCCCAGTGCGGCTACTGCACCCCCGGATTCGTCTGCAGCATGGCCGCCGAGTACTACCGGCCCGACCGCTGCGAGCACTCCGCCGGCGACGCCGACGCCGAGCACGGCCCGAACGGATTCGACCTGCACGCCCTGAGCGGCAACCTGTGCCGCTGCACCGGCTACCGCCCGATCCGCGACGCCGCGTACGCCGTCGGCGCACCCGCCGACGAGGACCCTCTCGCTCGGCGCCGCGACCAGGCCCCACCGGCCCCGGTCGCCACCGCGTACACGCAGGACGGCAAGGCGTTCGTACGGAAGGACACGCTGGCCGAGACGCTGCGGCTGCTGCGCGAGCGGCCGGACGCCGTGGTGGTCGCCGGCTCCACCGACTGGGGCGTGGAGGTGAACATCCGCTCCCGCAGGGCGGATTGCGTCATCGCCGTCGACCGGCTGCCCGAACTGCGCGCGCTGCACGTCGGATCCGACCACATCGAGATCGGCGCGGCCCTCACGCTCACCGAGATCGAGCGCAGGCTCGACGGCCGGGTGCCGCTGCTCGCCGAGCTGTTCCCGCAGTTCGCCTCGCGCCTGATCCGCAACGGCGCGACCCTCGGCGGCAACCTGGGGACGGGATCGCCCATCGGTGACAGTCCGCCGGTGCTGCTCGCGCTGGAGGCGAGCCTGCTGCTCGCCGACGCCGACGGTGAGCGCGAGGTCCCCCTGGCCGACTACTTCACGGGCTACCGGCAGAGCGTGCGCCGCCCCGGAGAGCTGATCCGCGCGGTCCGCATCCCGCTGCCGCAGGCGCCCGTCACGGGCTTCCACAAGATCGCCAAGCGGCGTTTCGACGATATCTCCAGCGTCGCGGCCGCCTTCGCCCTCGACATCGAGGACGGCGTCGTCCGCACGGCACGTATCGGCCTCGGGGGAGTGGCCGCCACTCCGATCCGGGCGCTCGCCACCGAGGCTGCCCTGGAAGGCAGGCCGTGGTCGGCCGAGACCGTGGAGGCCGCCGCCCGGGTGCTGCGGGGCGAGGGCACACCGATGGACGACCACCGGGCCAGCTCGCTGTACCGCAGCGCGATGCTCGGCCAGAGCCTGAAGAAGCTGTACGCACAGCACACCGGGGACGCACAGACCACCGAGGCGGTTACCTCATGAGCCAGCTGTCCGAACGTCCCGAGAACTCCGTCGTCGGTGTCTCGATGCCGCACGAGAGCGCCTACCAGCACGTCACCGGCACCGCGCTCTACACCGACGACCTGGTCCACCGGACCAAGGACGTGCTGCACGCCCACCCCGTGCAGGTCGTGAAGACCCACGGCCGGATCACCGCCCTGCGCACCGAGCCCGCGCTCGCCGTGCCCGGTGTGATCCGCGTCCTGACCGGCGCCGATGTGCCCGGCGTCAACGACGCCGGGATGAAGCACGACGAACCGCTCTTCCCCGACGAGGTCATGTTCCACGGCCACGCCGTCGCCTGGGTGCTCGGCGAGACCCTGGAAGCGGCGCGGCTGGGCGCCGAGGCCGTCGAGGTGGAGCTCGACGAACTGCCTTCCGTGATCACGCTGGAGGAGGCCATCGCCTCCGAGAGCTTCCACGGCGCACGGCCCGTGATGGTGACCGGCGACGTCGACGCGGGCTTCGCGGACTCCGCGCACGTGTTCAGCGGCACGTTCCAGTTCTCCGATCAGGAGCACTTCTACCTGGAGACGCACGCGGCACTCGCCCAGGTGGACGAGTCCGGGCAGATCTTCGTCCAGAGCAGCACCCAGCACCCCTCGGAGACCCAGGAGATCGTGGCCCATGTGCTCGGTCTGCACTCCCACGAGGTGACCGTGCAGTGCCTGCGGATGGGCGGCGGCTTCGGTGGCAAGGAGATGCAGCCGCACGGGTTCGCGGCCATCGCCGCGCTCGGCGCCAAGCTCACCGGCCGCCCTGTCCGGCTGCGTCTGAACCGCACCCAGGACCTCACCATGTCCGGCAAGCGGCACGGCTTCCACGCCCAGTGGAAGATCGGCTTCGATACGGAAGGCCGCATCCAGGCCCTGGACGCCACCCTGACCTCCGACGGCGGCTGGAGCCTCGACCTGTCCGAACCGGTCACGGCCCGTGCGCTCTGCCACATCGACAACACCTACTGGATCCCCCACGCCCGCGTCGCCGGCCGGATCGCCAAGACCAACAAGGTCTCCAACACCGCGTTCCGCGGCTTCGGCGGACCCCAGGGCATGCTCGTGATCGAGGACATCATGGGCCGCTGCGCCCCGCTGCTCGGCCTCGACCCCGTGGAGCTGCGCGAGCGGAACTTCTACCGGCCGGGCCAGACCACCCCGTACGGACAGCAGGTCACGCATCCGGAGCGGATCACCGCGGTCTGGGACAAGGTCAAGGAGAACGCCGGTTTCGAGGAGCGCCGACGGGAGATCGCCGCGTTCAACTCCGCGCACCCGCAAACCAAGCGGGGCCTGGCGATCACCGGCGTCAAGTTCGGCATCTCCTTCAACCTCACCGCCTTCAACCAGGGCGGCGCGCTGGTCCTGATCTACAAGGACGGTTCCGTCCTGATCAACCACGGCGGCACCGAGATGGGCCAGGGCCTGCACACCAAGATGCTGCAGGTGGCCGCGACCACGCTCGGCATCCCTTTGTGCAAGGTCCGCCTCGCCCCGACACGTACCGACAAGGTGCCCAACACCTCGGCCACCGCGGCAAGTTCGGGCGCCGACCTGAACGGCGCGGCGGTGAAGAACGCCTGCGAGCAGCTGCGGGAGCGGCTGCTGCAGGTGGCCGCATCCCAGCTGGGCTCGAACGCCTCGGACGTACGGATCGTCGAAGGCGTCGCCCGCACCCTGGGCAGCGACAAGGAGCTGGCCTGGGACGACCTGGTGCGCACCGCGTATTTCCAGCGGGTGCAGCTGTCCGCGGCCGGGTTCTACCGGACCGAGGGGCTGCACTGGGACGCGAAGGCGTTCCAGGGCTCGCCGTTCAAGTACTTCTCCTACGGCGCCGCGGCGGCCGAGGTCGAGGTGGACGGCTTCACGGGCGCGTACCGCATCCGGCGCGTGGACATCGTGCACGACGTCGGCGACAGCCTTTCGCCGATGATCGACATCGGTCAGGTCGAGGGCGGGTTCGTGCAGGGCGCCGGCTGGCTGACCCTGGAGGACATGCGCTGGGACGCCACGGACGGCCCCGGTCGCGGCCGGCTGCTGACCCAGGCGGCGAGCACGTACAAGCTGCCGAGCTTCTCCGAGATGCCCGAGGAGTTCCATGTGACCCTCCTGGAGAACGCCACCGAAGAGGGCGCGGTCTACGGGTCCAAGGCGGTCGGTGAACCTCCGCTGATGCTGGCGTTCTCGGTCCGTGAGGCGCTGCGGCAGGCCGCCGCCGCGTTCGGCCCTGATGGTGCCGAGGTGGAACTGGCCTCGCCCGCGACCCCGGAGGCCGTGTACTGGGCGGTCGAGTCCGCGCGGCTCAGCGGGTCCCCGCTCGACGACGAAGTGCTGACCGGTGCCTGACATGACGTGGATCGCCGCGGTCACACGGTTGCGCGAACGCCGGGAGCCCGGCGTGCTCGTGACCGTGGCGACCGTGCGCGGTCACGCCCCGCGCGAGGCCGGCGCGAAGCTCGTGGTGGGGGAGCGCGGCACCTGGGGCTCGATCGGCGGCGGCAATGTCGAGGCCGTATCGATCGACCGGGCAAGGGAGTTGATCGCGGCGGGCGCTGCGGCACCCGAGCTGATGGACTTCGCGCTCAACGACAAGGTCACCAACCGGCACGGAGTGCAGTGCTGCGGCGGCACCGTGCAGGTACTGCTCGAACCGCTGCCGGTGGTACGGGCGGTGGCGGTGTTCGGCGTCGGCCATGTCGGCCTGGAGCTGGCGCGCATCCTGGCCCGCCAGGACATCGACCTGCACCTGGTCGACAGCCGCGCCGACCTGCTCGGCGAGGAACGGCTCGGCGTCCTGGCGGACTCGGTGGCACGGGTGCGGGTGCACCACACGCCGCTGCTGCCCGAGGAAGTGCTCGCGGAGCTGCCGCACGGCACCCATGTGCTGATCATGACCCATGACCATGCCGAGGACGCCGCGCTGTGCGACGCCGCCCTGCGGACCGGGCATCTCGGTTCCGTCGGCCTCATCGGCTCGGCGGCCAAGTGGGCCCGGTTCCGCAAGCGGCTGTCCACCGAAGGCGGTCACGAGGACGCCGCCATCGACCGGATCAAGACCCCGATCGGCCTCGCCGACATCGGGGGCAAGGACCCGGCGACCATCGCCGTGAGCGTGGCGGCGGATCTGCTGCGCACCTTCGAGTCCTCGGCCGGCTGACGCAAGTGAGCCCCGCGCGGCCGTCGTTGCGGCTGCGCGGGGCTCTCGGCGCCTACGCATTTCCGCTGATGTACGGGAAGTCCGACCGGTCCTAGTCTCACCGGCCATGACCACCAAACTCCCCCTGGAGGGGATCAAGGCAAAACAGCAGAAGACGTGGGCCAGCGGCGACTACGGCGCCATCGCCGCGCTGATCCACCCCATGGCCGAACGGCTCGTCCAGTCGGCCGACCTGTCCCACGGCAACCGGGTCCTCGACGTGGCCTCCGGCACCGGCAACGCCGCCCTGGCCGCGGCCCGTTGCGGCTGCACCGTGACGGCCACCGACTACGTACCCGAGCTGCTCGAACGTGCCGCCGACCGCGCGCGGGCCGAAGGGCTCCCGCTCACCGTCGAGGAGGCGGACGCCGAGGCGCTGCCGTATCCGGACGACACCTTCGACGCGGTGCTCTCGGTGGTCGGCGTGATGTTCGCACCGCACCAGGAGGAGGCCGCCGCGGAACTCGCCCGGGTCTGCCGCCCCGGCGGAAAGATCGTCCTTGCCAACTGGACGCCGGACGGGTTCATCGGGCGGCTCTTCAAGACCATCGGCCGCCATGTGCCGCCACCGCCGGGTATCCAGCCGCCGCCGCTGTGGGGCGACGAGCACCGGCTGCGCGAGCTCTTCGGCGACCGTGTCACCGAACTGGCCCTCACGCCACGGGACATGGTGTTCCGGTTCGACTCGGCCGGCGGCTTCGCCGACCGCTTCAAGGACAAGTACGGACCCACCCTGAAGGCGTTCGAAGCGCTCGGCGAGAACGGCAAGGTCCTCTACGAGGACATGGTGGCGCTGGCCGAGGAGCACAACACGGCCACCGACGGCACCCTGAAGGTGCCGGCCCGCTACGTCGAGGTCATCGCCGTCGCGGCGTGACGGTGTCCGCGGGGCCGGCGCGACCGGCCGTGCGGAAGCGGGGAAGTGGGGAAGTGGGGCAGGGGAATCGCCCTGCGCCCCCTCCTTGGTTCTGCCCCCGCTCTGTCTCCTGCTCTGTCCCGGGGCCGTGACGGGGCTCCCGCCGACACCGGGGTGCGGAACTCGGTCGGAAGAGAACGTCGACGGGCAGGCGAATTCTCTTTCCATCACCTTGCGCCGACGCCTTTTGGGCAACGGCATTCCACTGATAGAAAGTTCCCTCCGATATCGCCGATACGGTTCCGTCGGCGAAAGAACGCGCCGAACGGCGCCTGTCTTCCGGACAGTGTGGAGCGCCCGCATTCCTCCGGAGAATGCGATGCCGCCCGCCGGTTCACTTGGCAAGGGGAGCAATGACCGCCGCCCACGACGCATACGGCCCGGGCGCACTCGACGCTCTGGCCCGCGCACTGGGAGCGTACGAGCGCGACCGACTCACCGGCACCGTACGGGTGTCGGGCCGGCCCGGCGGAGTGCTCGGTCTGCGGCGCGGCCTGGTGCTGAGCGCCCGCAGTCCCGGCGCCCCCGATCTGGAGACCCGGCTGCTGCGCTCTGGTCGTGTGACGGGGGAGGACGGGGACCCGGACCTCCCTCGGAGGCGACGGCTGAACGAGCTCGTCGAGCAAGGCCGCATCGGAGCGGCCGAGTTGCGGATGCTGCAGATGAGAGTGCTCTACGACGCCGTCTTCGCCATGGCCGTCGGCCAGGTGACCGGGTGCGCGTCCGGGCCGGTGCGAGCCGCGTCCGCGCCGCACGGACCGGGGCACTTGACATCGGCCCTTGTGCGCGAGACCGCCCGAAGACTGGCCGCCCTCGAGCGCCTGCCCGGCGCCGTCGCGCCCTGTCGTGAGCCGTTGCTCGCCGTCCCCACGGCCGCCGGGAGCGAAGCCTTCCCGGCCCGCGCGGGGCCGGGGGATCCCGCCCCGGGCCCCCCGGGGCGCCCCGCGGGG